>NZ_JAIOUQ010000004.1 GCF_019931065.1 Methanobacterium spitsbergense
ACTTCACAACGTTGATGAATTGATCAAGGTCCACTGGTTTGGTGATGTAACAATTAAACAATTTAATTTATTTTAGTAAATGGTCTAATGTCAATATAATATAGAATTTTGAAGCTAATAGAACTTCCTATCTAATATATAACTATAGTTATATTTAAATGTTATTGGATTAATTAGATAATCCAAAATTCAATCAGTAATTTACTTTATATTCTATTAGAAGTAATTAAATCTAATTTTATACTTATAAAATGGTTCATTATGTAATTTAAAGCTTTATTGTTTTTTCCATTAGTTTAAAATCAAAAAATGAATTTATAAAAAATTGTTTCTAATAATTTTGAAATTGTATATTCATTATTTTAAACAGAAGATAGTTAAGAAATTAAAATCATAAAATAGGTTTGTATAAGTTGTATTAGGGTGTAATTGAATTATACTTTAATACTTAATCCAATTATTGGAGGTGAAAAAATGAAGATAGAAAGTGAATTAATTGGAAAAAATGTCATTGATTCATCTGGAGATCAAGTAAGTGTTGTTAAGGATGTAGAATGGGATTTTAACTCCAAACGCGTTGAATCTATCGAGCTCAAAGAGGCAGGAATTTCATCTAAAATTGGATTAGGTGAAAAAAAATAGTACCCATCAACATGGTTGATAAAATTGGTGATAATGTACTCTTAAAAAGTAAACTTTTCAACAAAAAATAAAACACATTCCAATTAACCCTTCCCTATATTTTTTTAACAAACCGATGATCAATCCAAGTAATTGTCTGAAACTGGCTTAAAAGGAGCGGAATTTTATGAAAATTGCAGATCATATTTGACATATCAATTTAATTTGCCGGTTAAATAAAAAATAAGCAATATTTAAGGCTTTGGATACAATTATGATTCAAATGGAGGATTTATTATGGCAGAAAAATATGAATCAGATCCAGAATTAGAAAAGAAAATGAAATTGGAAAAGACAGATGAAGGAAAAGTTATTGATATAAAAGGAACTTCATCTGGAAAGAAAGAAGAAATGGAAGCTAAGATGAAGGAAACCAAAGCAAAAATGGCAGAAAAGAAAGAGGATATGAGCAGTAAGATCCATGAAGTGAAAAAAGGTGCAGAAGAAAAAAAAGAAGATGTGAAATCCAGTCTTGAAGATGTTAAAAAAGAAGCTGAAGAGCAGAAAGAGAAGCTTGAAAAAGAAAGTGAAGAAGAAGGCTTGACACCTGCAGAGAAAATCCTTAACGATATAGTTAACAGATTTAAGCAGGGAACAGGGCAGATTAATGATGCCATATCAGATTATACTGAAGACGAATCTAAAAACCTTGTAGAAAAACCATTGGTCGATGTAATGGAAACTAATGATACAGTTACCATTATAGCAGATATTTCAGGTCTTAAAAAGGACGATATAGATCTTGGCATATCAAAAAACCGTGTTGAGATAATTGCAATGTTTAAAGATGAACCCGAGGATGAAGAAATAAAATTCACAAAAAAAGAGAGAAGTTATGGAAAAACTCATCGAAAAATTATGTTATCATCTGAAATAAAAGTACATGAAGCCAAAGCAAACTACAAAAATTGTACATTAACCATAGTACTTCCAAAAACAGTAGAAGATATAACTAAAGTGAATATAGATTAAAATATTTGATACCTGAAGTCAGGAAACATTCTGGTTTCAAGTAATAATTTTTTAACCAAAGGACATTAGTCATTCCTAAAGAACTAATAGCCTAGTTTATTGGTTAATGTATTTATTTCTCTTTTATCATTTTTTTTTTAATTATTGAGGAAGTTATAATTTTAAAATCATTTGAAATTTAATTACAACAATTGACACAAATTTAATAAGTTTTAAATTCAAGGAGATGATATATTATGGTTAATTATGCCACTTCTGAGGGATTTACCTTTAATATGATTATGTTAAAATCCTTTTCCCTGTGTGCTGAATGTATAAACATTGAAGTTTGGGAAGATCCATCTTGTTCTGAAAAGTTAAAATGTCTTATAGATTATAAAAAAAATCTTACAAAATTTAAATTCATTGATGAATATGAGATAAAACAACAACAAAGTATGATTAATGATTTATCTGCTATGATTTCCAAGCTTGAAAATTTGAAAAAAAACTTTAAAACATATTGATTTGATAAACTGTTAATTGGCAATTGAATTCATTTTTTTTGGCTCATTTTAATCTAAAAATTACCAATTATATGATTACAATCAAATAGGCTATAACAGGAAATATAATTAAGTAAGAGAATCCTGTTATGAAATGTGCTTTAAAACTGTTATCTGGATCATCCCCCCTGCCCCATTTTGACATGACAATGTTAAAGTCTTCATCTGAATAAAATTTTTTATGTTTTTCAGTTGCAATAACAGAATGGAGAATACGTGCAAAACCCAAGATGGATAGGGCTGCAAATGCTGCAGCCATAATTGGAAATGGTCCGGGTTGATTTGGAATTATAAATGTATAAAGTACTAAAAACCATAAAATGGGCATCACATCGATTATTATAAACCCTGAAATAAATCTGCGTATTGACCTATTTCTTTTTGATTTATCATTAGAAAAGAACAAGTAAATATCAAACGTACGGTACTTTCTTATCAAATTTATAACAACAGTAAGGTAAACTCCAAAAAATAATATAAGAGCATTCTTGCCGGATAATAAACTAACTGAATCAGGAACATAAACCATTCAAAACTACCTCTTTGATCCTATTTATCCTTTTTAATGGACATTAAATATAATTATCAAATTAAAATACAATGAACGAAAAATATTAAACATTAATAAAATATTTCTTAGTAAAATAGTATATTTACTATTATTTGGTACTAAAATCTGCATTTGTACTTATAAACTATTGTTGGCTGTTAGATAAATAACTTTAGACTTGAATATTTAGTAAGAGTTAAGAAAAAAATAAATTGATAGATAAATCTGAATTTTGTGATTCAGTAGATATTAATCAAAGCTAAAGAGGGACTTTAAATAAAATAAATATCACTCCTTATTTATAGACAAAATGGGACATTTATGTCCCACTTGCACACCATAGAGGTGACATCTTCCTTAACTTTGCAACAACTTCTTTTATAGCATTGATTGTATAATTAATATCTTCCTCTGTATTTTCATGTCCCAAGCTTATTCTTAAAGATCCGTGTGACTCTACTTCCTTGAGTCCTATTGCCATTAGAACATGTGATGGTTCCAATTTAGTTGAAGAACAGGCTGATCCTGTTGATGAGGCAATACCCTTGGAGTCAAGTGTAAGAATTAATGATTCTCCCTCGATAGCAGTAAATCTAAAGTTTGCATTATTTGGGAGACGTTTAGTTCTGTGACCGTTTAGATATGAATCTTCGACCTGTTCAAGTACACTATCGATGAGTTTGTCTCTTAAACTTGTGAGTTTTTGTGCATCCCTTACAAGGTTTTCCTTTGCAATTGAACATGCTTTACCAAGACCAACAATTCCGGGAATATTCTCCGTACCTGGTCTGATACCTCTTTCATGCCCTCCACCGTGAATAATTGGTTCTACTCTAACTCCTTTTCTTATATATAATGCACCAACACCCTTTGGTCCGTATAGTTTGTGTGATGATAATGAAAGCATATCCACGTTCATTTCCTTTACATCAACAGGTATTTTTCCAACAGTCTGAACTGCATCTGTATGGAAATATATGCCCTTTTCACGGGCTATTGCACCGATCTCTGCTATTGGCTGGATAGTACCTATTTCATTGTTTGCATGCATAATAGTAATTAAAATGGTTTTGTCGGTAATAGCTTCTTTCAGATCTGAAACCTTTACAATACCATCGTTATAAACTGGAAGGTAAGTAACTTCAAATCCATTTTTTTCAAGGTATTTACATGTTTCATAAACTGCAGGATGTTCTATTGTACTTGTAATGATATGATTTCCTTTATTTTTAAATTTATAAGCTGTTCCCTTTATTGCAATGTTATCTGATTCTGTACCGCCACTTGTGAAAATAATTTCCTTTGTTTCAGCACCTATTATGGATGCTACTTGTTCCCTTGCTGCTTCCATTGCATTTTTGCCTTCTCTTCCAAGCGAATACAGAGTAGATGCATTTCCAAAGGAATCTATGAAATATGGTTTCATTGCTTCAAATACTTCAGGATCTACTGGGGATGTTGCTGAATGATCCAAATAAATCATGTCTATAACCTCTTGTATTTTTGTTAAAATAATCAATTTTATTTATATTTCATTTTTTAGTCGTATTAATAATATTTTTTTTTATGGGCTTAAAATATTCATTAATTATTTTATAACTATAGTTATATTTAAATGTTATTTACAAAACTATTCCAGAGTTTTTATAATGTATTATTAAGTTATTATTAGGTTAGATATATTTTTTTAGGCTATTAAAAGAATAAGAAAACTATTTTTATATACTAACATCAATATTCTAAAAAATAATAATTAATATTATTAATATTCAGTTTCTATAGTATTATAATCGGTAACTAACTTTTTCAGTACTATTTTAAGGTAAGTTTTTAGTAATTTAACCCGTACAAGTAACAAAGAAAAAATATTTGATTACATTAATTTTCAGTCATTAATGTGCTTATATGGTCTGTGGTTACGATTCCAATGACTTTATCATTATCATCCACTACTGGAAGAGAGGATATACTATATTCCTTCATCTTTCTAGCTGCAAGCTCTATTGGATCTTCTGGACTTACTACTATTACTTCTTTGGTCATTATATCATCCAATTCACTAATTTTTAGTGCAACTGATTTGGATACGTCCCATGCTGTAACTATTCCAAGTAATTTATCTTCAGTTGATATTACTGGTATATGTGTGACTTTTTTTTGTAGCATTAACTCTGCAGCATTTTCAATGCTTGAATTCTCCTTTATCTTAGCAAATTCCCTAGTCATAACATCCTTAACAAGTGTGTCCGATAAAAATCCTGCTATCAAATAGTTTAACTGCCCTGCCTCTATAAGGAATGCATCATGGCCATAACTTGATTTTATTTCACAGTACCTTACATCAATATCATTTGCATTTAACCCCATTACTATATCTTTAGACTGTGATGGAGGATATAACCAGTCTGAATCAACTGATATTACTAAAAATTTGATTTTAAGGCCGTAGAATGTTTCTGCAAGAGATCCTTTACCTGCAAGATCAAAATAGTCTATTGCCTTTGAAATGTATAAATATGAGTTTGCATCGAATCTCTTTGTAAAAGAATTGCCCTGATAATGGAGGTAACTTTCAACTTCAAAATCTGTTTCAAAATCGAAGCCATAATCATCCTTATCCTGCAGTCTTCTTCCAAATTTCTGGTACATGGATTCGTTACTAAGGTAAGTTATGTGTCCTATCATTCTGGCTAAAGCTAGACCATCATCTGGAAATTCAGAGTCATAATAATAGCCATTATTCCAGTCGGGATCTGATATTATGGCTCTCCTACCAACCTCGTTAAATGCTATCTGTTGTGGAGATGAATATGCTGTTGTTGCTATTGGAATAGCAGATCTAACCATTTCGGGATATGATATACACCATTGTAAAACCTGCATTCCACCCATAGAACCTCCTATTACAGCAAAAAGCTGTTTAACTCCTATTGAGTTTACCAATTTTTTCTGGGCATTAACCATGTCTTTGATGGTTATTATAGGGAAATCCAGCCCATATGGTTTTTTGGTATCAGGATTTATTGAAGCCGGGCCTGTTGATCCCATGCAACCACCAATAACATTAGAACATATTATGAAATACTTGTCTGTGTCAAGGCATTTACCTGGGCCAATGATTATATCCCACCAACCTGGTTTTTTATCCCCCTCATACCAACCTGCAACATGGGCATCTCCTGAAAGAGGATGGCAGACTAATATAGCATTGCTTTTTTCTTTATTCAGCTTACCATAGGTTTCATATGCTATTTGAGGGTTATTTAGCTTTTCTCCACTTTCAAGGATCAAATCATCGGATAGTGAATGGTATTTAGTTTCTACAATCCCGATTGATTCGTTTTTCATATTTCTTCTCCTTATTAATTATACCCCAATTATCTTTTTTAGGGTCAACAACTAAATCTTTTTTCATCCGAGTAAATTAATGATATTTGTGACATATTTCAACTGCACTAATTTTTCCTTGATTATTTCATATGCAATTTAGTTTTTGATTAAATTTTTGCAAGTGCTTGTTCAATATCTGCTATGATATCTTCCACATCTTCAATTCCTATTGAAAGTCTAACAAAGTCTTCTGTAACGCCTGTTGTTTCCTGTTCTTCTCGGGTTAACTGTTGGTGAGTTGTGCTTGATGGGTGTATAACAAGGCTCTTTGAATCTCCAATGTTTGCAAGGTGTGAGAATAATTTAACACTTTCAATGAACTTCTGTCCTGCTTCTAATCCTCCTTTAATACCGAATCCTATTAATCCACCATAGCCTCCTTTGAGGTATTTACTAGCAATCTCATGTTTAGGATCGTCTTCTAGTCCAGGATAGTTCACCCATGAAACTTTTGGATGATTTTTCAGGTACTTTGCAACTTTAAGTGCATTTTCAGCATGTCTGTAAACCCTTATCTCAAGTGTTTCCAGTCCTTGTAGGAATTGGAATGCATTGAATGGGCTTAAGGCAGGTCCAAGATCTCTTAAAAGTACTACACGAGCTCTTATTGTGAATGCAATGTTACCTGCTTCAGGGAAGTCTCCAAATGTTTCCCAGTATTTGAGTCCATGATAACTTGGATCTGGTTCTGTAAATTCCGGGAATTTACCATTACCCCAATTGAAATTACCAGAGTCCACTATGACACCACCAATGGATGTTCCGTGTCCACCAATATATTTAGTTGCAGATAATACAGATATGTCTGCACCGTGTTCTATTGGTCTTACAAGTCCCACTGTTGATGTATTATCTACAATTAAAGGTATTCCTGCGTCATGTGCTATTTCAGCAAGTACTTCAAAGTCCGGTACATCAAGTTTTGGGTTTCCGAGTGATTCAACATATAATGCTTTGGTTTTTTCATCTATTGCAGCTTTGAAATCTTCTGGTGTTTCTGAATCAACAAATTTTACAGTTCTTCCTAGACGTGGAAGTGAGTAGTTGAATAGTTCGTATGTTCCTCCATAAAGGTTGTCACCTGAGACTATATTATCTCCAAGTTCTGTTACATTCAGTATGGCCAGAAATATTGCACTCATTCCTGATGAAACTGCAAGTGCACTTGTTCCGCCTTCAACTGCTGCTACCCTCTTTTCAAAGATATCTGTGGTAGGATTCATGATCCTTGTGTAAATGTTTCCAAATTCTTTAAGTCCAAAGAGATTTGCTGCATGTTCAGTGTCTTTGAATACATAGGATGATGTTAAGTATATAGGTACAGCTCTTGATCCTGTTGCTGAATCTGGTTCTTCCTGTCCAACATGCAGACCTATGGTACTTAATCCTGGGCCATGCCATTCTTCTGATTTGTTTTTATCCCCGTTTAATTTAGATTTAATATTTCCCAATACTGATTCTTTTTTTTCTTCTGTCATTTTTTTTTTCCTCCATTTAATTAATATCCGGAAGATTTTATCCTAATTTTAATTCATATTTGTGTATTTTCATTAAACAATAGTGTTCTGGGTTTCTTCTTTTCTGGTTGGACGTTATTTTAATCTTTAATTGTACTTATAATCCAAAAATACCACTTAACAAAAATATAACAATTGTTATTTTTTTATCTTATTTAAAGTTTCCTCTGTCTGGTTTACCATTTAGATCCAAATTAGTATATTATTAAAAGCAAAAACTGGAATTATGAATATTAATCATATAAATTTGAATTTCATTTGTATTAACCAACTTAATTTTCTTTTCAGACATTTTTTCCACAACATTTATATTATTAACAATTGTTATATATAATTGGTGATAATATGACTATGACTAAAGAAATGATAGACGCAGTTGAAAAGGACTTAGTCTTTCTTGCAACCTCATCCAAGGAAGGAATTCCAAATGTTGTTCCAATAGGATTTGCAAGACCTATAGATGATGAAACTATTCTTATTGCAGATAACTACATGAATAAAACACGTAAAAATCTTGAAGAAAATCCAAATATTTCCCTAGTTACTAAAGATGCAACTAAATGCCCATTCCAATTTAAAGGAAAAATAGAAATTGTTGAATCTGGAAAATACTTCGACATAGTGACAGAATGGGGCCAAAACGCCATGACCAAATTAACCCCAAAGGCTGCCATATTAATGAAAGTAGAAGAAATATATTCAATACAGCCTGGCCCTGATGCAGGTAAAAAGATAGGATAAGAAGATATTAAATTAATTTTTATTATAATTCTTTTTTTATTGAAGTGCTGAAGTAAAAATATATATGATAATATTTTATAGTACAAAGATGATATTGTATATAGTAATGTTAATTAAATAACTTTAAAAAGAAATCCACGTATGGAAATTCTTTATAAAATATACAAAAACTATTTATATAACAATTGTTAATCTAGTACTGCTGCTGAAATTAATATATATTTAAGGCATTATTTTGCCGAGATGACCGAGCGGCTAGGTGCGTGGCTGCAAACCACGATACTTGGGTTCAATTCCCAATCTCGGCCTACATTTTTTAATTATAACCAAATTTAGGGATCAGGTAAATAATTTTCATGATCTAAAAAATTTTTTGTTAAAAATATAAACATTCTTAAATAAATAGTAAACTTAATAATTTATCAAAACTTTATTTGTAGAACTATATGGACTAGTGAAACACATGATAAAACTGTACAACACAATGACCCGCAGAAAGGAAATATTCAAGCCAATACAAGGAAACCGGGTAAAATTATTTGTATGTGGGCCAACAGTATACGATCACTCGCATATAGGACATGCAAGAACCTATATATCTTTTGATGTGATTGCAAGATATTTGAAGTACAGTGGATTTACTGTGTTTTACATTCAAAACATAACTGATCTAGACGATAAAATCTTAAAAAGGGCAGATGAATTAGGTTCATCACCAATAGAACTCGCAAGGAGATATGAAGAAAAATATCTCTATGATATGAAGATATTGGGTGTTGAAAACGTTAACTTATATGCAAGGGCAACAGAACATATCCCAGAGATCATAAAACAGATAGAAATTCTCATAGAGAAGGGTTATGCCTACGAAACTGATAAGGGTGTTTATTTTGATGAATCTAAGTTTGAAGACTTTGGTAAGTTATCAAACCGTAACCTTGAAGACCTGAATGTTCATAGGATAGGACCTGACAGTTCCAAAAGGAATCCTGGTGATTTTGCACTCTGGAAAAAGAGGAAAAATAAATCTGAAAGTCAGGAAATGATCTGGGATTCACCGTGGGGCACAGGAAGACCCGGCTGGCATATAGAAGATACAGCAATAACAGAAACATATTTTGGACCCCAATATGATATACATGGAGGCGGTCTTGACCTTATATTCCCCCATCATGAAGCGGAAATTGCACAGATGGAAGCAGCTTCGGGCAAAAAACCTATGGTACGCTACTGGATGCACACTGGATTTTTAAATGTCAAGGGTGAAAAAATGTCCAAATCCCTTGGTAACTTCATAACCATAAATGAACTCTTGCAGGAATACTCCTCAGAGGTTTTCAGATTCTTTGTTCTTTCAACACATTACAGGAGTCCAATTGACTTCAGTCAAGAAATACTATCTCAATCCCAAAAGGGACTTCAGAGGATCTACAAGTTCATCGAAACAATAAACGAAATGTTAGATGAAGATACCAAGATATCTATGGAAAACGATGTAGAATACATTGAAAAACTAGTTAAAGTCCGAAAAGAATTCTTCGATGCCATGGACAATGATTTTAACACCCCTTCAGCTTTTTCATCGGTTTTTGATCTTATAAGGGAAGTTAATAGGGATATTAATCAATCTAATATTTCAAAAAATTCATTAACCAAACTAAAAGCATTAATTATAGAATTTGGTGTTATATTAGGATTTGATTTTTCAGTCAAACAAAACAATGAAGAGGGACTAGAAGACGACTTGGTTACACTTCTTAAAGATGTAAGAGAAAAATTGCGCGAAAAAAAGGAATGGGCACTTTCTGATGAGATAAGAAGCAGATTAAAGGATCTTGATATTGTTTTAGAAGATAAATCCACTTGATATCTTCATGGTATATTCTATTTATTGTTCAAATATTTTTTTTTTATGATAAAATATTCTAATCCAATTAAGCTGATCAATAGATTTATTAATCATGTACTTAACAATTGTTATCTAATTGTTATTGATTAATTCCCTATAGTGATAAGAATTAGATTTAAAAAAAAATTAAAAGTGAAAACCATGATATACGATGTTATAATTGTGGGAACCGGAGCTGGGGGGGCAACGGTTGCACATGAACTTTCTAATAAAAAATTGAACATACTCGTACTTGAAAAAGGCGCTGATTATCCAGATGGAACTGCAGCCAGCCATATTAAAAACACGGCTTTAAACCTTAGATTACCAGATGGAGATCATGATAATGAAGAATATGAATTTTTGAAACATGCTCCCGAGCTCATGAATATCGAAGGTGTAGGCGGTACAACACCAGCATCACTTGCAAATGCATGTTATGCATGTACAAGTTGTTATAAAAACTCTGCTACAGCCCAATTTAAAGTACATGATATGGAACTCTTTGAAGAACTACTCGATGCAAGTAAGAATCTAAAGGTTGGATCTCTACCAGCTGAAAGAATGGGACAAGCAACACGCAGAATTGTGGAAGAAGGTGAAAAACTCGGATACTTCATGGAACCCATGCCCAAATTCATTGACTTAGAAAAATGTGACAGCTGCGGACTCTGTATTATGGGATGTACAAAAGGTGCCAAATGGGATGCATCTCATTTTATAAATCAGATAATTGAAAATAACAATAATACCGAAGTAATCACTAATTTTACAGTCTTAAAAGTTTTACACAATAATGGAATTGTTGACGGAGTTGAAGGAATAGATAACAACGGTAAAACAATTTCGTATAAAGCCCGGAAAGTGATAGTTGCTGCTGGGGCTTTGAACACTCCCAAAATACTCATAGATTCGGGTATTGTGAAACATGTTGGTGATGGGCTCTTCACAGATCTGTTCATTACAGTTGGAGGTTATCTCAAGGATATCAAACTCAACAAGGAAATTCCTATGGGAGTTAAATCAGAGTTTGGTCCTTACTTTTTATCGCCACATTTTTCAAACCAACTAATACCATTAATAGAAGAGAAGGGATATAATCCTCGTCCTGAAGATGTTATAGGATAATGGTTAAGATAGCAGACGAAGCCAATGGTAAGATTGGGGAAGAAGGTAAAATTGAGAAAAAACTGACACAAAGAGACTTAGATCTTTTGACAGAAGGTTATAAGAAAGCTGTTGAACTTTTAAAGGCTGTTGGAGTAGAAATATCTTCAATATCATCCACTCCTATAAGGGGTGCTCATCCAGGGGGAACAGCAGCAATTGGCAAAGTTGTTGATAAAAACCTTGAAACACAAGTAAAAGGACTGTATATTTCAGATGCAAGTGTAATACCTCAAGCACCAGGAAGACCACCTATACTCACTATAGCTGCCCTTTCTAAAAGGCTTTCAAATATTATTATGGGAGAATTCACACCGGAAACTATTAATTCAATCACAACTGAAAGGTGAATATTAATTTCTTTAATTTTTATTTTTAAAAAATAATTTAAATTTTTATAATAAATCATATTATCATAAAAAAATGTCATCATAACAGATTAATTTAAGAAATAATAAAATTAGGAAGATTTATTATGCAAAACAGATATGCACGACAAATAATATTGCAAAACATTGGAGAAGAGGGACAGAAAAAACTTCTTGCTAGTAGCGCTGCCATTGTAGGTTGTGGTGCGCTGGGTACTGTTGCTGCCAATAATTTGGCCCGTGCAGGTATTGGGAAAATTTATATTATTGACAGGGATTTTGTAGAGCTTAACAATCTGCAGAGACAAATGCTCTTTGATGAAAATGATATTGGGACACCTAAAGCAGTTGCAGCAGCAGAGAAGGTTAAAGCAATAAATTCTGGAATTGATGTATATCCAGTTATTAAGGATGTAAACTATACCAATGTTGAGGATCTGTTAAAAGGTGTGGACATTGTAATCGATGGAACAGACAATATACAGACCAGAATGTTGATAAATGATGTTTGTGTTAAACATAAAATTCCATGGATTTACACCGGTGCCATAGGAACATCTGGAATGAGTATGAACATAATACCCGAAAAAGCATGTATCAGATGTCTCTACCCCGGTGTACCCAAGTCAGGATCACTCCCAACATGTGATACAATGGGAGTATTGAATACAGCAACGGTTATAATGGGTTCAATAGAAACAACCGAAGCAATTAAAATATTATTAGGATATTATGATGAAATAGAATCAACCCACAGTAACTTAGTTGTATACGATATATGGAAACAATCTTTCGACAGTATAATGGTTAAAAAGAATGAAAAATGTGAGTGCTGTGTTAATGAAAATTTCGAATTTTTAGAGTCTGATGAACAGGAAATAATAACATCACTATGCGGTAGAAACGCAATACAGATCACACCTGCAGATCCAAAGGAATTGGTACTTAAAAATATTGGAGAAAAACTTGAAAAACTCGGTACAGTTAAGTGCTCAGATTTTATTATGCTCTTCAAAAACCATGAAACAGAAATTTCATTATTCCGTGATGGAAGAGCTATTATTAAAGGAACCAACGATGAAATGGTTGCTAGAACCATATACGCGAGGTATATTGGAACATGAAAACTATTAAACTTAACAAAAATTCATTAAAACTTGTAAAGGATGTTTTAAATGATATGAAAGCATCCCCAGATCTTGGTATTTACAAGTGTGTACAATGTGGTATGTGCACATCCGTCTGTCCAGGAGCAAGTCAAACAGAATACGACCCTAGGGATATGATAAGAAGGGTTCTTGAAAACGATGAAACAGTTATAGACTATGAAGATATATGGAACTGTTTTTCATGCTACACCTGTAACAGTGTATGCCCATCTGGTAACAATGCAAGCGAAGTAAACCAGATACTAAGGCAAATGTCTATAGAAAGGGGAAAAGGTGCCGAAAAAATTACAGATTTCAGTGCTTATGGAGATAGTTTTATGGAACTGGGAGTTGGTTCCATACCCAGTAAATTTTTTGATGTCATGGTCAAAGATGTTGGAAAAGATTACATGGATCTGAAGGTGAATATTGAGGATATACGTGATGATCTTGGTCTTGGAAACTATATATTACCCAAAAAATCCACAGATGAAATTGAAGCTATACTTGATAAATCCGGCTTTAAAAAAAGGCTTGAAAGAATAAAGAGATGTAAAAAATGAAGTTTATACCTGATAAAGATATTTTACTCTTTAAAAGCTGTTTAGTGAATGTTGAATATCCTGGAGTTGAATCATCTACATGCTATATATTTGACAGGATCGATGTTGAATATTATGTGGATGAAAGACAATCATGTTGCACGGGGCTTGGGCATTACTACGATCTATTTGATCAACTTTCAACAACTGCACTTGCTGCAAGAAACTTCCATATAGCAGCAGAAACTGGTCATAATAATATAGCAACCATGTGTGCAACATGTTATGCAATACTTAAAAAAACAGTTAAGATATTGAACCAGAATGAAGATGCAAGAAATCAAGTAAATAATATCCTTGATGAATCTGGACTTGAAGAAATGGAATACACACAGGACAGTATGGATCCATCCAAAAACATATTCCATGTAGCTGAAATCCTATTCAATAAAAAAGATGAAATATCCAAGTTAGTAACTGTTGATCTTTCAGGATTCAAAATAGCAACCCATCATGCCTGCCACTACTGTAAGGTTCATTACAACGACACAATAGAAGGTGTTAGAGAACCTAATCTTATAGATGGCCTTGTAAAGGCTGTTGGAATAAATACCATTGGATGGTATGACCATAAAAGAGTTACTTGCGGTGCGGGGTTCCGTCAGAGGTTTACAAACAAGGAAATTTCATTGGCTGTAACAGCAGAAAAGCTCGAGGCATTGAAAGATAAAGATGTGGAAATATTGTTACATATGTGTCCCAATTGTCAGATGCAGTTTGACCGTTATCAACCATATATCGAAGATAAACTAAAAACAAAATTCAATATATTCCATTTGAACATTACACAGTTCATTGCACTGGCAATGGGAGCAGATCCTTACATGGTTCTAGGTATACAAACTCATACTGTACCTATAGAACCCCTTCTAAAACGTTTAAAACAGCAATTTGATCTGAAAGAAGATCAAGTTAGTGAATCTAACACTAAAAAATCACTTAAAATTGACAATAAATTTATGGAATAATATTTCACAATTCCCAAGGAGGAATTTAAAAAAATGAGCAAAGCTTCATTTAACGAAAATAAACCTGACCTTAAAATTGGTGTTTTTCTCTGTAGATGTGGTGGAAACATCTCAGACACCATTGACATGGAAAAACTACGATCATCGGTAAATGCTGAGGTTGTTGAAGAATTTGAGAACTTATGTTCAATAAATGGACGTAAAATCATAAGAGACAACATTATACAGAAAAACCTTGATAGAGTAGTTGTTGCAGCTTGTTCTCCTATAACACATGAAAAAACTTTTCAAAAATATGTGAACCCACTTAACCCTTACCTCCTTGAAATGGCAAATATAAGGGAACAGTGTTCATGGGTAAATCCAGATAATAACACAGCAACTGAAAAAGCAATTTCCCTTGTTAATGCAGCAATAGAAAAGGTAAAATATTCTCAACCACTAGACCCAATACTCCGTAAAACTCCTAAAACAGCTGCTGTGATAGGTGGTGGAATATCAGGTATAAGTGCATCGCTTTCACTTGCAAGACAAGGTATAAAAACATGCCTTATAGAAGAAGAACCAACTATTGGAGGTTCCATGGTTAAGGTGGGTAAATTATTTTCCCCAGAGAAATTGGCA
Organism: Methanobacterium spitsbergense; assembly: GCF_019931065.1. NCBI lineage: Archaea > Methanobacteriati > Methanobacteriota > Methanobacteria > Methanobacteriales > Methanobacteriaceae > Methanobacterium > Methanobacterium spitsbergense. Next base: position 15,162 of record NZ_JAIOUQ010000004.1, read on the forward strand.
GAGGAATGTGCTATGTGTCTCTTAAATCCATTAGTCAATGAGGCAGTACAGCACAAAAACATTAAAATAATGACCAATACCACATTAAAAGCTGCGGAACGAAGGGCTGGAAATTTCAACTTGTTAATTGAAAACAAAGCTAGGAAGGTTATAGAAGACAGGTGCATAAGCTGTGGAAGTTGTGCAGAAGTCTGTCCAGTCGAAGTTGATGACTCATGGAACGAAGGAATGACCATTAGAAAGGCCATCTACAAACCATTTCCACAGGCTGTTCCAGATGTATATACAATAGACCCTGAAAACTGTAAAGAATGTGGAAAATGCCAAGATACCTGTAGAATGAATGCAATAGACCTTTCAATGGAAGGTGAAGTTATCCCGATTACAGCCGGCTCTGTTGTTATTGCAACAGGCCATAAAACTTTTGATATGAGCAAAAGGCCAGAATATTCCTATGGTAGGCACAAAGATATTGTAACTCAGATGGAACTGGCAAGGATCATGGGTGTTAACGGACCAACCAAGGGAAAACTTCTCAAACCATCAGATGGTCAAGTTCCTCAAAGGGTTGTTATGATACAGTGTGTTGGTTCAAGGGATGAAAAACCAGGGGGAAGAAAGTATTGTTCTAAAGTATGCTGTATGGTTGCAATAAAGCATGCAAATGTAATAAAACAACATTATCCGGATACTGATGTAATAATATGCTATACAGATATGAGAACTCCTGGAATGTATGAAAAATACTTTAAATATGCGCAATCAAACGAAGTAAGACTTATAAGAGGTAGACCTGGAGAAATAGAGGAGAAAAACGGTATATTCATTGTCAGATTGGAGGATACCCTTTCTAGAGAGCCAATGGAAATAGAAACAGATCTAGTTGTTCTATCAACTGCAATGGAACCATCAGAAGGTACTATAGAAGTTTCAAATATACTTGATGTTGGTTTAACAGAAGAACTCTTTGTCAAGGAAAAACATTCCAAGATCAAACCCGTTGCAACCGAAGTGGAAGGTATATATGTCTGTGGAACTGCACAAGGTCCTAAAGATATTACAGACAGTATTGTTCAAGCAAATGCAGCAGCAGCAAAAGTTTCCGAACTTATAAATGGAGGAGTAGAGCTGGAACCATTTGTTGCAACTATCGACAATTCCAAATGCAATCTATGTAAAAAATGTATCGATGTTTGTAAATATAAAGCAGCATTCATACAAGATGATGTATTGAATGTTGATCCTGTGTCCTGTATAGGATGTGGTGCATGTCTATGGGAATGTGAAAATAATGCAATAGAAATAATGGGCCAGACCGATGAACAGATTCTTTCAATGATCACAGGTATGTTAAAGGATAAAAAACCCGGTGAAACTCGCATAATCACATTTTTAGATTCAGTTGGTTATATATCAGCCGATAATATAGGAATAAATAAAATAAATGTTCCAAGCTCTATACGAATTATTAAAATCCCTTCAATGAACCGGATAATGCCAAAACATATACTTCATGCATTCAATATGGGTGCTGATGGAATAATTATGGGAGAATATCCTTACAACCCAATGTACTCCAAAACAAAGGAAAGAATTAAGGGGTTGAAAAAGGAACTTTTAAAAAATAACATAGACCCTGATAGACTTGCCTTCTACAAAGTATACATACCCTACTTCAGGGGACTAGCAAACAGATTCAATGAATTCGATACTGAAATAAGATGTTTAGAGGAAAACTGAGTCCAATTTATTAAAAGATATATTTAACTTTAGGATATATTTTTTGATTTTTTTTTAAATTTTAATTTTTTCATCGAAACATTTATATAAAATTGTCCTTTGCTTATTAATATGAACAAAATAGTGCTTGGTCTTCCAAAGGGGAGTTTAAATAATGTTAACCGGGGTAATACTTATCAGTTATTAGTTGATGCAGGATACGAAGTGAGGGGATATGAACCTGGTAAAGAATCTAATGAGATTGGAATAATGAACGATCCTGAGATCAAAGGATTTTTAACAAGGCCACAAAGTGCGCCTGTTGAATTAAACCGTCAAATCCTAGATATTGCTATAATAGGTGAAGATTGGGTGCAGGAAGAATCTGTTAACTACAAAGAAAAATTAATAAGAAAAATAGGTGACTTAGATTATGGTCAAACAAGGTTAATTGTTGGAGTTCCAAAAGAATCACCTTACAATTCGTTAACTGACTTCTTCAGGGCCAATAAAGATAGAAAAACTCCAATACTTTGTTTTACAGAATATCCTAATTTAACGCGACAGTTCTTCATGAACAACAAGGGATACAAAGAAGTCTTTGGATATAGTATTCCATTTGTACAAGTAAGAGGATTAAGAGATGGGGACAATCAGATGGTCCAAGTCATAAATTCTGATGGTGCAACTGAGGTTTATATTGCAAAGGGTGCAGATCTTATTGTCGACAATACTCAAACTGGGAGTAGTTTAAAAAAAGCAGGACTAAAAGAACTTGAAACTATAATGGAATCAAGTGCAGGTCTGTATGCCGGACCAAGTTGTAAAGGAGCTAAGGAAGAGAAAGCTCATATGATGTTTGAACAGCTTTTCGGTGCAATAAAGGCCAGGAAATATTTTGATGTCAAGTTCAATATTTCTAATCTGAAGGTATCTGATGTAAAGGATTTCCTACTATCAAATGCTTACTGTTCAGATGAACCAACTGTTGTGGAGGGAAGTACATTTTCCCAAGTTAATGTTTTAATACCCAAAAATAAGTTTCCTGCAATGTTAAAGGGAATTAAAAATTATGGTGCTTCATCTATTGTGAGAGAGAATGTTAAACAGTACGTTAAATAGTCAAAATTTGAATTGATCTCATATAAATGGATTTCTTAATTAAATCTAAAAACATATGGAAGGTCTAAATCTATGAAACAATTTTTAATTACACCTGCAGCAGGTAAAAGGCTGATTGCAAAGGCTTTAGTAACATATTCTCCCATTACAGATGCACTTAAAAATGGTACATTTGTAATTGTAGCTGGAACAACCAATGGTTACGTTGCTGAGGAAATTCTTACAGCAATTGGTCAATCTGATGATTTTTCTAGGGAAAGATTCTTTAGAGGAGTGGTACTGCCTCCTTCAAAACCTAAATCAGATTCTGGAAGATTATACGATGACGCCAAATTTTTTGGCGATGTTGTAATTAAAAAAGGGGTTTGGCAAAAGGGATTAACTATTTATGATGTAGTAGACCAGCTTGAAGAAGGTGATGTAATCCTAAAAGGTGCAAACAGCTTAGATTTAATCCGTAAGAAAGCTGCTATTTATATTGGCCATCCGGAAGCTGGAACAATTGGTGCTGCATTACCAGTTGTTGTTGGACGGCGTGTTCGTCTGATTATTCCTGTGGGGGTAGAGAAACGTGTTTCAAGTGATCTGGATGATATTGCCAAAAAATTAAATATACCTGGTTTAACTGGACCGCGGCTTTTGCCCATAAGTGGAGAAGTTTTTACAGAAATTGAAGCCCTTAATATGCTTTGTGATGTAAAAACAGATCTAATTGCTGGCGGTGGTGTGTCAGGAGCCGAAGGTTCTGTTTGGCTGGGTATAACCGGTGCGGATAATTCTTTAGAGTTTGCTGAAAGAGTAATAAAATCAGTTTCTTTTGAGGAACCGTTTAATATTTGAAAAATATTTCTTTTCCTAAGGAAAATATTATAAAAAAATTAATTCTCAAATACACCATGATTTAATTGGAATTTTCATTTGTGCATAGAAAGATATGAAAAATAAAAAAAATGAATTAGATGCATAATGATTATCCATGTAATTGGATTTACATAGTTTTTTTTATGTAGTTATTTTACTGATTATTCCAGTCACAATGTTTTTCATATAGGTAGAATACTGATTTGAGTTTGTAATCTGTGTCCAGAGAATATTTTTACCTGAAATAGCTGGTTCATTGCTCTCATTAAATTGAGATATTATATTGATTGTTCCGGTTAAGAGATTTTTATAGTAAATATTAGATTTTCCATTGGATTCATATTGCTGCCATGCCACGATATTATCCTTGATAGAAGGGAGGAACTGGGAATTTTTTGATTTTAACATAACGCTAACTTTTCCAGTTTTAAGATCTTTGTAGTAGATATTTGAGTTTCCTGACTCTGTCTGAACCCATACAATATGATTATTATCAATTGCAGGATTGAACTGGAATTCATGAGTATTTAATACTTTGTTGCTTATTCCGGTTGCTAAATCTTTATAATATACTAATGAATAGCCTTTAATATCATACTGGGTCCAAACAATCATTTTACCATTGGTAACTGGTTCGAATTGTCCCTCGTCGGATTTCTTAACAATACCTATAGTTCCTGTTTTAAGGTTTTTGTAATAAATAGACGTACCATTGAAAGTATCCTGCTCCCAGACAATAATATTACCCGAAATATCAGGGGAAGCCTGATTTAATTTTGAATTGGAAACTCTACCGTATTTTCCAGTTACAATATTTTTGTAGTAAATACAAATTTGCCCTTTGGAATTTTCCTGTTGCCATACAATGTTTGAGCCTGAAATTGAAGGTTTAGACTGATCTTGATTAGAAGACAGTAATTTATGGCTTAATCCCGTTACAAGGTCTTTATAGTAAATAGATGTATGTATTGTTGGATCTCCCTGTGTCCATACAACTATTTTACCATCTGCAACGGGTTCAAACTGATCAACGTTGGTTACTGAATTGCTTAATTTAACCTTTGCAATGTGATTAGTATTTACGGTTGCAGCTGATGCTACACCACAGAAAATAATTACAGCAACAAAGACTGTTAATAACATTATAAGTTTAGTTCTCATTTTTTGTACATACTCCACCAATTATTTAAATTTGTATAATGGATAATGTAAAAGTTTTAATATATAAATTTATCTCTAATTTTGTTCATTTAAGCTATAAAAATAGAATAATATTTAAATTATATTCAAAAAAATCATAGAAAATAGAAGAATAATACTAATTTTACTTCTTCAAATACTGCATCAATAATCAAGTCAAAAAAATTAAATTGAAATGGGGAAGATATACCGAATTTAAGATTAAAATTAGAGAGGAATAAGTTTACCAATTTTATCTTATTCATTTAAAATTTTTATTAAAATATTACAGAATATTATAGATATTGAAATAAGTATAATATAATTCCAAATTTCAATTACTGATCTCTAAATATTTAGGTTCCTATTCTAACTGAGATATACATTATTTCAGATATTCTGCATTTAAATGATGAATTAATTCCATAATCTATTTTAAGGGACCCTATAGTACAAGTGCACGTTCTTGAACTGATATTTTTCATGAATATACTCTTTATATTTAGTTGGTTTCAGAAACATTGAAGTCACCATTAATTAGTCTCATAATCATGGTTGTAAAGTATCTATGTTGTTTTTGTGAAAATGATAGATTACATTTGGCACATAAATGCCATATTTCTCCAGGGTCGCTATTTAATTCATAACTATTCATTTTGGATCTACAATTAGGACATTCCATTGAATCTAAACCAGCATTCCGTTCTTTTATTCCAATTTCTCCTATAATTCCTTTTGTATTTTTAAACCATTCTAAAAATTCTTTTTTGGGAGTTATTACCAGTTCTAAACTATCAATTTTTTCGATGGGTTGCTTTCCAAGAATTTCTGGTTTAAGTTTTGCTTTTATGTCTTTCATTAAAAATCACCAAAGTAAGATCTAGTTGGTGTTGTTGGTGCTTGTAATGGTAGAGCATATGAGAATAACGCATACCATAAAAATACTGCATAAAAAAAAGGTGGAATAAATGCCAATTAAATCTTTAATGTTGAATTAACTAAAATTAGAATTGAAAACTAAATTTAAACATTTTTTAAATAAGTTAATTAAGAAAATAAAATAATGAATTGGAATCATAAAATTTTTTTTTATCTGTGTTTTATTTCAATTTTATTATTGAAACGATTTTTCAGATATTCTATCATTATTTTATGGTCTTCCAAAGTGGGACTAGGCCCATTATAATACCATGAATGCTTTTTTTGTTTGTTGTATACCGTTGAAATTTTATCATCTTCTGAGTTTATAACTCGAAGTTTGATATCTATATATAATTTGTATTACATATTATATAGGTTTTGATATCGTCAACATAAAATAAATAACTTGAAAAATAAATAGTAACTTAACATGTCCAAAATAGCTTTTTTAAATAGATTTTATAATGGTGAATTCAATTATCTCTGTATAAATTTTTATAAACGAAATAAAAAGTTTTTACTCCTCTCAGCAGCCATATATTTTTTAGCATTATTTATTGGCCTGATTATAGGTTATTTCATACCTGGTTTGATTGAAAATTTCTTGAATAGTGTTGTTAAATCGGACAAACAGTTTGTTATAAAAAATGGGATAAATACATTTTCAATATTCCTGCACAACCTTACTTATGGAGTATTTTTCCCCTATACCGCAGGTGTAACAGGAATAATTACAGCAGGAATATTGATACTTAACGGATTCCTATATGGGTCTTTTTTAGGATTTCTTTCATCTAATATTGGAGGTATTTTAAGTCCCTTAGGAGTGAGTAATCCTGTAGCTTTTCTAATTTACACAATACCACATGGTATATTTGAAACATCTGGTATTATTGTAGCGGGTGCTGGAGGATTCAAACTTACAAATTTGGTTATTAATATACTAATAGATAAAAAAACAAAAAATGAATGGTATAATGAATTTAAAGATTCACTAATATTAGTTGTAATTGCAATAATTTTAATTTTAATTGCAGCTATAATTGAAGCCAATATAACACTTCCATTAGGAAATTACATAACACATTTGTCTTTAGCAAAATAATATCATGATAATCATAAAGTTGAAAATGTTATTGAAAATTAAAAAAAAATATGTTAAAATAGTTTAAAAGTCAATGGAGAAGATATAATGATTATTGTGACGGCTAAAATGAATTTAAAACCTGGAAAAAAAGATGAATTTATTTTAAAGGCACAAGATTTAATTTGTGCTACCAGATTGGAAGAAGGTTGTATAAGTTATGGTTTGTATGCAAGTACAGAAAATAAAGATGAACTTGTAATGTTAGAACACTGGGAAGATATTAATTCATTAAACACACATATGGAAACAGATCATTTCAAACAATTTGGAAAAATAATAAAACAGTTATTAACAGGAAAAATTGATGTTAAATCATATTCTGTTAAACAAACATAATCCATTATAACATTAAGGATTAATGCGATTTAAAAGTTTAATTATTAAAATTGTTTCAACTTATAAATTTAAGGGAAATATTGAATTAGTGGTATCTTCTACATTTTTTAACCATTTATTTCTTTGTTTTAACGTGCTTGTTACCATTACTCCATAATTTTTACGATGAACATTGTTAATACCGCATAATCCGAAAACACAATTTTTCCATATTAGTTCAAGTGGATCTCCAAATACTTTATTTTCCCTTTCGGTTGTTGTGTTTGATGTGTTAAAAATTAATACATTAGCTGCATTTAATAAGCCTGTTGGTATTCCTTCCCCCAGATCTCCTTCCACAAATTGGTAGGCTACACCGGCACGCATAACTCTGTCAACCCAACCCTTTAAAATTGCAGGCGGCATTCCCCACCAGTTAGGATGAACAATTATTATCCCATCAACACTTATAATCTCTTTACAATATTTTTCAACCATTGAATCTGTTTCAGCATTTTTAGGAATTTCTTCAAAGGGAAGAGTAGGATTAAAATTTTCAACGTATAAATCATGGAAGATTACATCATATCCATTACTTTTAAGAGTTTTAATAGCTGTATGGGTAATTGCATGATTAAAACTACCTTCTTTAGGATGTGCTAGAATAACAAGAATTTTCATTTATTTACCTCAATTATAATTTTATTCATTATACAAATTTAAATATTTATTTCATTAGTTATCTTGATAAAAAGTATTTATTTATAATCCTTCTATATTTGAGGCTTAATATTGATAATATAATTTGAACTTTAGGCAATCCGATTGTCAATAAAAATAAATTCATTATTTATAAGTTTTTTTCACACTCCCCTGTTAAAAACCATCTAAAAGTAGTATAATTAATTTGATAATTTCTAGGTTTCTTAAATACTTTAATCTTGTATGAACAATTATAATGACAGATAGTTTAAAAAAAATTAATTTGGTAGTTTTTATAATTTTTTTAAGATCATTTCAGGGTCAAGTATACTTATACCTGTGTTTTCACCAACTACCTCGATCTGAATTACCCAATCTGAATCTGCACCATTAACTTCTAAATTAAATTTTTCAACTAACTCTTCTGTGACTTTTTCAACCAATTCATCTGAGGAGTTAAAGTACTTTCTTCCCCTTAAATCACATACCACCTTAAAAGAATCTCCTTGAACTACTCGATTACTTGCTAAATTACTAACTTGTTCTAATATACTTTCCAAACGAGTTCTAACCACCTTTTCAATAATTACCACTTTAGATATTACAGTAGTGGAAGCATTTGATAGTAATTTAACTGCATCTAATGGTTCCATATCCAAATCAATTAAAATAACATTGGGAAAGTTAGATTCTTTAAAATTCAACACTCTTTCTTCATTCTGGAGTGCCATTTCAATTTCTTCTAGCCCCATTGCTTCTTCACCCGCACCTTCACCTTTCTGTCCTCTAAGGGTTATAAGTAGATTAAATGATTCTGTTGGCTTGATAAGACTCACCTCTTAATTACTATTATGTTGATGAATGATATTAAAATTTTTGTAAATTTCTCATTATATTTAGAACAAAAGGATATAATAAAAAAGCAGATAATAATTTGATTCTTAATTTTCTTAAATCAATTATTCTTGTTTATATTTTATAGGTCCAATTAGTAGTGTGCATCTTCCTTGTGAGTCTCTTCAATAAATCTTAGGTTAAATATATCTCCAACTTTAAGATCATGATTCATGTATCCAAGTTCCTTCAAAACGGGTATGAATTCCATTGTAGATTTTATGTATTCATCAGGAACTTTTGCACAATACCGTGGTGAAATATTATATGTTTCACGTACAAATTTCTTATCAACTACACCCATTTCATTGGCAGCAATCTCTGCTGCTGTATTTGGTACGTTCTGTATAAGGTTGGATGCATCTTCATGTGCCTTTAAAAAACTTGTTATATATTCGGGTGAATTAGATATAAGTTCTTCTTGTACAACTATACCGTAGCTTGGATTGTAGGGCCATATTTTATTTGGAGGTATTACTATTTTAGAATTGAATTGGTTTGATGCTACTGTCGCAAGGGATGGTGTTCCAACACCGGCCTCTATTTCTCCGTCTTGAATTGCATCTGGGATGAAGTCAGCCCACGTGTAATTTTTTATGGAAATATCTCTATTTTTTAAGAGATTGCGTATGATAACATCATGAATAGAACCTCTTGTAGGTGTTCCTATGGTTTTTCCATTATATTGGTTTAAAACAGATGCAATATCTCCAAGCTCACTGTATGAACTGTAAGGTTCATTTGAAATCACAACTGTACCTTCAATATGTCCACCAGCAACACATTTAATTTTCATACCTTGTTCAATACCTATAATAACAGGTGGAAGCCCTATGTAACCCAGATCAATATCCTCACTTTCTAATGCTTTCATCATTTCAGGGCCTGTTGGAAATAGTTTCCAATTTGTCTCGTCTGAACTTTCAAAGGAGAATTTTCCACTTTTAAGAATGAATGATGTGTGGTATATTGTTGAGAGGTATCCTATTTTCATAAATTAGCTCCATAATTCTACTATAATTGGTAAAATTTTTCTAAATGATTATATAACAATTGTTATATTTAAAGTTGATCTATTAAATACATACTCTAAATCCAATTTAGACTCTTTATCACTCATTTTTATAAAAACAACAAGATACACATTTAATCATTATTTCAGACATGAAATAGGTTTATTTAGCCCAAATAAATTCAAGATTAATGTTTTATAATATATGGGATGATGTCACCAATTGTTAAAACTATTGAATACGTCTTTTTTTTAGATAAATGGTTTGCGTTAACACGATTTCTTGAAAATAAGAATGGAGACGGCTTATCACGAGCAAGGTATATCGAAAACCTCTAATCTGAGCTTAAATTATTAAAAAGGCTGTCTGATGGTCTTTTTTTTGAAATTAAACCAAAGGGTTTATAAAGGATGTTCAAGTCATTAGAGATAAGTTCACTAAAACGTCATAAATGAAACTTTTATGATGAATTGAACTCGGAGGCGATCGAATTAAGCGAAAAACAATATGCTCAATCTTTTTGCTATTGGCTTTTGCACTAATTTTAAATGTAAACGCGTCATCTGCTGCAACAGTTAATAACACAAGCAGCATTAATTCAAACGTGAAAACTGATATGTCATCAAGTATGACTCAGATTAGTACAGTTAGTGCATCTGCTAGCAAATCTAGCACAATATCTAATTCAAAAGTTACAACTACTGCATATGCAGTAAAAAAAACTGATAATACAAAACCTAAAATTAAAGCCATAGATCCAGCGAATAAAGCTGTGAATGTGAAAACAACTAAAACAATTAAAATCACATTCAATGAAAAAATTAAAGCTGGAACTAAATGGATAGAATTCAAAAACAGCAACGGTAGCAAAATATCATTTAGAACTATTATTAGGGAGAATATACTCTATATAGACCCTATTAAAAGTTTATCAAATGGAATTACGTATTCCTTAATTATACACACCGGCAGTATAACTGATACAAGTGGTAACAAGTTATCTTTACAAAGAACAAAATTTGAAGTAGCAAAAAAACCAATATCAGCAGCATTAGTTAAATACTTAAAACCTACAGCAAATTGCCAATCAACCAACTCGAAAATAAAATCACTAGCAGCATCGATTACCAAAGGTAAAACATCACAACTCAGTAAAGCATCAGCAATATTCAATTGGGTAAGAAATAATATAAGTTACTCATTTTACTACAACACCAGGAAAGGTGCATTGGGAACATTAAGTTCAAGATCAGCTAACTGTGCTGACACAGCACATATAATGGTGGCTCTTGAAAGAGCAGCAGGAATACCAGCAAGATACAATCATGGAACATGCAGATTTTCTAGTGGACATTACTATGGTCATGTATGGGCCCAAGTATATGTAAATGGTAAATGGTATTATGCCGATGGAACCAGCTCTAGAAACTCATTTGGAGTTGTCAAAAATTGGAATACTAAAAACTTTACATTACATGGTATCTATGCATCATTACCATTCTAGGAGGGGAAATTTATGATGAAAAAAATCATAGTGGCCTTGGTAATTTTAGTGGCTGTCCTTGGTTTAGGATTCGCAACTATAGGGAATACAGCTAAAAAAAATACAACAAACAATACAACAAGTCCAGCAACACAGCAAATTGTAACGAACACTAACAATACAACAGACAACAGTACAAATACAAATATAACTTCTGCAGAAGCTCAGAAAATAGCCAGTAAATACATAGCAGTATCAGGTGCTATTGCAGGCACACCAACATTAACTAAACAAAACAACAAATTGGTATACATTGTACCAGTAATAGACAATGGAAAAAATGTGGGTGAAATTGATATAGACGCTCAAACAGGTGAAAACCTAGGAGGAGCAGGTGGAGCTCCATAAGAATCTGTTTTAAGTAAAATGGGAACTAAAAACTTATGTCCCATTTTATATTTTTTTTTAAATTTTAAATATCTTCTATAACATGCAAATATTAAATCTATTTTATTGATTTTTATATTTTATGAAAAGATCATGAAAGAAATTAGTTCTTCTTGTATTTATTAAAACTTTCAGGAAATCTATTCATTATAAAATCTGTTAAACCCCTATTTTCAAGGTCATGAATAACCAGTTCCATAAATTCAATTTGATCTTTAGAATCTTCAACAAATTGGTTCTGTGATTTAATTTGTTTTCTTGCATTGTCAAGCTGGTTTTTAGTGACCTGCAATCTGTGAACTAGCTGATTATGTTCTTTTTTTAATTCTTCAAATTTACCAAATTGAAGACTTATGTCCTTAAATTCCAGTTTATTTAATCGTTTTTCAATGATAATTTTTTCATTAAAAACGTCATGGATCCTTTCATTTGCATATTCAAGTCTTTTTTGGAGTTTTAACACTTCATTATGCTTTATTTTTAATTCTTTTTCCAGTTCTTCAGATAAATCATGAGTTTTGTCTGGATCATTTTTTTTAGACTCATTGGTATCCTTCTTGGAAACTGGGCTTAATTTTTCAATTTGAGAATTTTCTTTCATTATTTGGACCTTCTCATATCAATTGATATATAATCTATTCTAAGTAACGAGTGTCTTATATAAACAGTTATTATCATTAAAATCAGAATATAATTATTGGACCTTTTAAATGAAATATATGGTTAATGGAGGGTTATTATTCTTTTTTATTAATGTACAATCTAACTAAATAAAATAAAAAATTAATATATTACCTGTTTCTTATCCATATTCATAGCTATTTTGGTTGTTTTTATAATATTCACTGGTATTAGTGTGGGATTCTTTAAAATCAAAGTTTAATAAACCTTCATTATAATTATTTTGTAATTCAGTTGCATGACTTAATTCGAAGTTTGTATATGGATTATTCATGTATGGAAAAATCATTCCATAGACCATGTATACATACGCTGGAATTAATCCGTACTGTTTTGTTAGTATCTGGAAATATAATGGAAAACCATCACCCTGGACCAGTTGAGGATTATCTGTTCTTGCGTTGCCATGCCATATTATGGGAATTGGGCCGGTTTGATTATGTTGTTTTGCAAGGGTATTGACATGGTCCATCATCTCATCGTATGTATCGTAAATTTTTCCATCGGACATATATTTATATCTACCATCAGGAACTCCGTATAATGCCACTTTAAGAGAATCTATAAAGTTAATTTGGTTTAAACCAGCCGAACCTATTCCCTGTGTGTCAATAAAGGCCACTTCTATTATATACACATTTCCTTCAGGATAACTTTTGTAGTTTGAACCTCCAGCCATGTGTACTACTAAAGCTGTTGGGGAGTTTCTTTCTTGTGCTAACTCGGCCAACATTTTTGAATGTGGATGTCCTGGATAAAAGTCTGGATTTAAAAGTTTAACAAATGCCAGCCTTCCTAAAGGTTCAATTGGGCCATTTGAAACTATTTCGTATGAATAACCTACAGAAATAGCTATAATCGACAGTATAACAACAAGAAATATGATTATCTTTTTTGCCATCAGTTTATTTATATACTCAATAAAGATTATATTTACTGTTTTCACACTAACTATTCAATTGAACCTTTGCTAAAGGAATGATATATTACTAAATAGTTTATTATCTCATATTATTTCCATTATAATAATAAAACTGTATTCTTGGACCTATATATGAATATAAGTATGATTGATGGGTATTATATATTGAGTTAATTTTTTTAGCATGAAAAATTTATAATTTATAATTTAGAATTAATATTAAAATTTTAAATTGAAAAATAAAGAAGGGATATCTCTTTATTCTGCATATTTTTCAGGATTTTCATCGAATTCTTTTTTACATCCTGGGGCGCAGAAGTAGTATTTTTTGCCTTTATATTCACTTACCCATTTAGCACTTTTTTCTTCCACATCCATCTTACATATAGGGTCTACTGCCATATTTTCTCCTCCAAAAATATTTTAAATTTTTTAAATTCTAAAACAATTAATTCTTTTTCTATTGGTTTGTTCATTTACGCAATATGTATGAGTTTAATTATAGTATATACTTAAAAATAGATAAAATTTATTATTTTAATATGTTCTAAGAAGAGTTATCATGAAATAGAGGTGAATTTAAAATTGATTGATCTACAAATATACTATTCCAATGAGGTTGATATTAAATAGTATGTATTAATTAACCGCCTGCAATGGTTTGGAACATTACAATTTGATCTCCATCTTTTAAAGGAGTGTCTAGTCCATTAATATCTCTTATGTCTTCTCCATTGATCATGACTTTCAGATAATCTCTGAGGTTTCCATTTTCATCAAATAAGACTTCTTTGAAACTTTCATCATATTTCTTACATAAAAATTCTACGAGAGTTTTTATATCTGGAACATCCTCAATTTTGATGTTCTTTTCTCCTGTAATATCAATAAAGCGTGTTAAAAATTTTATTTCTATCAATTGAATTCATCTCCTTTATCCATCAGTTTTTAACTCTTTTAAAGTTAAATTGGTAAGAATTTTTTGTAAAATCTTTGAAGGTTGTTTTTCTTACTCATTATATATAACTATTGTTAACTTCATAAAGGAAATTTCAATGGTAAAGAAAGAATACTATAACAACGTTATATAACGATAGTTATATATATTTAAAAAAAATAAAATAAATGCAAAGAAGGTGAAAAAATGGTAAAGATTCCAGAATTAACAAGGGGAATTGCAAATAACATTACAGAAACCATAGGAAATACTCCTTTAGTAAGATTAAATAAATTGACAAACGAATCGAAAGCAGATGTAGTGGTGAAAGTCGAATCTTTCAACCCACTCTCAAGTGTGAAGGATAGAATTGGTGTGGCAATGATAGAGGCTGGTGAAGAAGCAGGAGTGATCAAAAAGGACACAATTCTTATCGAACCCACAAGTGGTAACACCGGAATTGCCCTGGCTTTTGTTGCAGCACAGAGAGGATACAAACTCATCCTAACCATGCCAGATACCATGTCAATTGAGAGAAGGAAGTTGCTTGCTTTGCTTGGGGCAGAAATTGTACTTACACTTGGGGCCAAAGGTATGAAAGGAGCTGTTTCTAAAGCAGAAGAATTAAATGCTGAAATTTCAGGCTCTGTAATGCCCCAACAGTTCAAGAATAAAGCCAACCCTAAGATACACAGGGAAACCACAGCTCCAGAAATTTGGAGAGACACCGAAGGAAAGGTGGACATATTAGTATCTGGTACAGGTACTGGTGGAACAATAACAGGTGTTGGACTGGCCCTTAAAGAACTCAAACCCAGTGTGAAAGCCGTGGCTGTTGAACCTGTAAAATCTCCTGTACTTTCAGGAGGAAGTCCAGGTCCACATAAGATACAAGGTATTGGACCGGGTTTCGTTCCAGATGTACTTCAAACAGAAGTAATAGACGAAATTGTACAGGTTTCAGATGAAAATGCAGCAAAAACCCTTTTAAGACTCGCAAGAGAAGAAGGAATACTTGCTGGTATTTCATCTGGAGCTGCAACCTACGCTGCACTTCAATTAGCAAAAAAAGAAGAAAATAGAGGAAAATTAATTGTAGTAATTTTACCAGATACTGGAGAAAGATATTTGAGTATGGATTGGATATTTGATGACATATTCAAAACAACAGATAAGACATCGGATTTTACTAGTTAAAAAGTACAAATAATATAATATAATATAAAGGGAATTTGAAACAGTAAATAGTTAAATAATAAATTAATTTCCTGTTCATAATTCAATTTTTATGTTATCAATGGTGATTGAATGTTTGAAAGAATGAGAGAAGAAATACAGATGGTATTTGCAAGGGATCCTGCAGCTAGAAGTACTTTAGAGATTATTCTATGCTCACCTGGACTACATGCAATATGGTTACACAGACTTGCAAGCTGGTTTTGGACACGCAATCACATATTTTGGGGACGATTCATTTCAACTATTAACAGATTTTTAACAGGAGTTGAAATACATCCTGGAGCCAAAATTGGAAGAAGAGTTTTCATAGACCATGGCATGGGAGTGGTTGTTGGTGAAACAGCAGAGATAGGCGAAGATGTTCTAATATATCAGGGTGTAGTTTTAGGAGGTACCAGTCTTGAAAGATCCAAAAGACACCCCACAATTGGAAATGGTGTTGTAATAGGTTCGGGAGCTAAGATTATAGGCAATATTAAAATTGGTGATTGCTGCAAAATAGGTGCAGGATCAGTTGTTTTAAAACCAGCACCACCCGGTGCAACCATAGTTGGTATCCCTGGAAGGATTGTTCAAGAATCTAGAAAATGTGCAATAGACCTTGATCATGGCCAGTTACCAGATCCTGTTGCAGAAGTTATCAAACTTATACTGCAACGTCAAGATGAACTTGAAAAGGAAATTAAAGATCAGAAGATAAGTACAGATATTGCTAAGTTGAATCATTTCTTAACTAAAAAATCAGAAATAGAAGAAATTTTCACAGAAGGCGCAGGAATATAATATTTTCAACCCATTTAATTAAAACGCACAATAATGATAAAAAAATACTTTTTATTTTAAAGAAATGAAAGATGATAGATATGAAAGTAGTTATATATCAATTGTTATATATTGAGATATATTATTATAACATTATAAAATGAAATTAATATAACCAAAAAAATTCATTATAAAATGATTTTAATCAAAGAATAATTAACAATTCTTGTTTAATGTCATTTATTATAAATAAATTCAAAAAAGAGTGATTAAGATGAGACCCCCATGTGAAATAGTTGTATGGTATGTAATTCCAAGCATACGATCAGAGCTTGCTAAAGAGCTTCTAAATCTTGGAATGAAACAAAAAGAAATTTCAGAATTACTTGATATTACTCAGCCTGCAGTATCCCAGTATATAAGTGATAAAAGAGGCCACGGAATTAAATTTAACGATGAAATACATGAATTAATAAAACAATTTGCGGTTGATCTTAAAGAAGGAAGACTCAATCAAAGCAGTATAATATCAAGAATTTGTGATTTATGTAGAAAGATTAAAACAGAAGATGTAGTATGTCAGCTGCACAAAGAAAAAGATAACATACCGGTTAACTGTGATGCTTGTATGGGTTCAAATGCAGACCATCATTCTGAACCCCTGTAAATTATTCTACTACATTTAATCCATATTATATCCTATTAAATTTGTAATTTGGGCTATTTTTTATATTTAAATATTCTAATAATTTGAAACATTCCATTCTAAACCTATTTAGATAAACCCAAGTAAACTAAGGGATTTTAGAATAATAAATTTTTAAGAGATATAATTATCCGCTTATTATTTATTTAAATGAGATAACCGAGATTATATAATAAAATGACTTGAAACCCTAATACTAAGAATAAATAAATTTAAACTTTAAGGAAATAAAAAATGTGCGGAATTGTCGGTATAAAAGCATTTGATCATAATCAAGATGTGGGAAGTGACCTGATAAAAATGCTTAATACAATTAAACACAGAGGTCCTGATGGATCTGGAGTTTTCATAGGGGGGAAAACTGTACATGGCCCTTTGGAAAATTTAAAAACTCCAGAAGGTTCATTTGGATTGGGCCACAATCTGCTTTCCATTGTTGGAACAGAAGTTACACAGCCAATTGAAAAACATGGATTTATATTGGTTGCAAACGCAGAGATATATAATTTCAGACAGCTTAAGAGCTGTATCAAAGATAATTTTAAGACAAATTCTGACTGTGAAGTTATTATAAATGTTATTCAAGAATTTTATAATGGATCACTTATAGATGCTGTGAAAAAATCTCTTAACAAGTTAGATGGTGACTATGCATTTGCAATATACGATGGAAAAGACTGTGTGGTTGTAAGGGATCCATTGGGTGTAAAACCCTTGTATTATGGTGAAAATGATTTAAATGAATTTGCTTTTGCATCTGAGAGGAAGGCACTTTGGAAGATTGGAATAGAAAATGTATATACTCTGGCTCCCGATCATGTACTTTTTAATGGTGTACCGTTGAAACTTGATGATAGAGATAATTCAAACTGGAAATTGAATAATATATTTTCTTTTAATGATTTTAATGGTGGTAAAATAAATTCTAATATTGAATATCAAAATTTTATTGAAATTCATAATCAAGACCATAATAAAATTCAAATCAAAAATCTGTTAAAAGAACTGTTAGTCAATTCTGTTGAAAAAAGGATTAAAGGACTTTCCAGAGTGGGTATTGTCTTTTCTGGTGGTGTTGACAGTACAGTTATAGCTAGAATATCTCAAGATCTTGGAGTTGATACAACATTGTACACTGCAGGCCATGAGAACTCTAGCGATATGAAATTTGCTAAAAAAACTGCAGAAGATATGTGTTTACCCCTAAAAACAAAGATATTAGATGTTGAAGATATTAAATATTACACAGGTCTTGTATTAAATGCAATTGAAGAATATAACATCATGAAATTAGGAGTTGGAATGCCCGCTTATCTTGCATCTGAAATGGCCCATGATGATGGTGTCAAAGTAATGATGTCTGGTCAAGGTGCTGATGAAATCTTTGCTGGTTACCATCGATATACACAGTTTTACAGTGATAAAGGTGAAAAAACCCAAGAAGATCTTGAAGAAGATATTTTGAATCTTTATCATGTCAACCTGCAGAGGGACGATGCAGTTACAATGGCAAATAGTGTAGAGCTTAGGGTACCCTACCTAGACCTTGAACTTGTTAAAATGGTAATGAAAGTGCCTATGAATTATAAACTTGATGGTAAAGTAGATGGGCTGCGTAAATGTATCCTCCGAGAGATTGCCGCTGATATTGGTGTTCCATATGAAATTGTTAGAAGACCAAAAAAAGCTGCACAGTATGGTTCGGGTATTCACAAGATCCTTGTGAAGAAGGTTTTAAAGGATGAAAACTATAAAAATATACTTGAGGTATTGAAAAATTAGATGGAAATGGTGTACAAACAATAAGTGTTAAAAACATTTATGAATAAATTAACCATTATCAAGCTTAACAATTATTAATATTATTTATGATAGGGTGTTGGATTTGAAAATAGAAAAAGAAGCAGAAACCATATTGAAAAAGTTTTCAGAAGCGCTCAAGGACATCCCTGATCTTGAGGAAACCCACTACATGGTGGATAATGTAAATCTTTCGCGTGAAGATATTGCAGAAGATAAAAATCCTGAAAAAATTCTGAGAAATGCTCATACTGATGAAAATGGCAATATCATTGCTGAGAAAGGAAAATGGGTCAGATAATATGAGATTAAACCTTGTTTTAGAACTTTTAGATGTTCCTGGACAGCTTTTAGATGCACTGGATCCAATTGGAAAATTGGGTGCAAATATAGTTGCTGTTATACACCAGAGAGATGTTAAAACAGAAAGAGGAACTGTACCCGTCCATATAACATTGGAAGGGGATGATGAAACTCTTAAAAGGGTTTTAGATTCCATAGAAAAAATGGATATTCAGATAATGGAAGTTGATGGTGTTGTAAAAAAAGAGAAGATAACAACAATATTCATTGGCAATATAGTTGATCAAGATTTAAAAGAAACAGTCAAAGTACTCAACAATATCAACGGTGTTTCTGTGGCAGATCTAGACCTTAAAATGTCTGACAATCCAACTAAATCTGCATCAAGAATAGTTATAGAGGCAGATTATGGAATAAAAAAATCTTTGATGGAAAATATTAAAGAACTAGGCAGATCTAAAGGATTTTTAGTAATAAACGAGGTTTAAATAGTTAGAAATGTATTTTATGGTTAAATTTTTATTAGTTAATTTATCTAAATCCGATTTAACCTTCTTTTAATTTGGAGGAAGTTTTTATGAAATTATGTATCATTGGTTTCGGAGCAGTTGGAAAGGGAGTTTCAAGGGTAATCTCAATGAAAAAAGAGATTCTCAAGGAGAAATATGGTCTTGATATCAGCGTTGTGGCTGTAACAGACAGATCAGGAGCAGCAATAAATCCAGATGGACTGGACACAGATTTATTGATTGAAACCAAAGAAAAAACTGGTAAAATATCCGAATACCCTGAATACGGTGTTACAGATGTTACAGGAATACATGTACTAAACCAAGTGGATTATGACTGTCTTATCGAAGTGACACCAACCAATATAGATGATGGTGAACCAGCAAAATCACATATACTAACTGCAATGAACGATGGTAAAGATGTTGTAACATCAAACAAAGGACCACTTTCTTTATGTTTCAGTGAACTCATAGAAGCAGCCAATTCAAATAATTCAATATTTAAATACGAAGCCTCTGTTGGAGGTGCAATGCCCATTATAAATTTTGCCCATGAAACACTGGCAGGAAATGAGATATCTTCTGTACAGGGAATCTTGAATGGAACATGTAATTACATTCTTTCAAGAATGGCAAATGAAGGATCTCCATACGGCCAAACTCTTAATGAAGCTCAAGAGTTAGGTATAGCCGAGACAGATCCATATCAAGATGTGGAAGGTATAGATGCTGCATGTAAAATAGTGATACTAGCAAACTCTGTATTAAATATGAATGTGAGTTTAAAAGATGTTCAAATAGAAGGTATTTCACGAATTACACCCGAATCAATATCACTTGCTAAAAAAGAGGGTTTTCTAATCAAACTTATAGGTGAAGCTTCTCACAATAATCTGGAAGTATCTCCAAGGCTTGTTAGAGAAGGATCACCCTTTGCAGTTGATGGTACATTGAATGTTGCAACCCTTAGAACAGACCTTGCAGACGATGTTACTGTAGCAGGTAAAGGAGCAGGATCAATTGAAACTGCCTCTGCAATTTTAAGCGATATCATAAGTATATGGAAATCCAGTTTATAAAATTTATATTTCAAATTATTTTCAATCTTTTCTCATAAAATCGAAATAATACTATTCAAATTAAGGGATCTAAAAAAATGAAATATATTGTAGTTATAGGGGATGGTATGGCAGATCTCCCCATCAAGGAATTAAACGGTTTAACACCACTTCAAAGTGCTGAAACTCCAAACATGGATTTAATTGCATCAAAGGGAGTTAGTGGAATGCTTAAAACTGTTCCAGATGATCTTACTCCAGGATCCGATGTTGCGAACCTTTCAATCATGGGTTACAATCCAAAGAAGTATTATACAGGAAGAGGACCACTGGAAGCACCAAGTGTTGGTGTGAAATTAGATGAAGGAGACGTTGCATTCAGATGCAATTTCATAACAGAAGATAATGGAATACTTGCAGATTTTAATGCAGGACATATCAGTACTGTTGAAGCATCAGAACTTATAGAAACACTGAATCAAAAATTTTATCATTATGGAAAATTTTATTTAGGCACCAGCTACAGACATCTTTTTGTATTAAAGGATGAAAAATCGGCTTCTCTTAACTCAACACCCCCACACGATGTTGTTGGAGAAAATATTGAAGTAAATCTTCTAAAACCTGCTCATGATAAAAATGCTGTTTTGCTCAATAAAATAATGGAAGAATCTAAGGATATACTCATAAAACATCCAGTTAATGAGAAACGTATTACAGAGGGCAATTTACCTGCTAATATGATCTGGTTATGGGGACAGGGAGTTAAACCATCCATGCCCAGTTTTTCAGGTAAATATGGGCTTAAAGGTGCCACAGTTACAGGTGTTGATCTTGTTAAGGGTCTTGGTATTTATATGGGACTCAATAATATCCATGTTCCGGGCGCTACAGGATATTTAGATACGGATTATTGTGGAAAAGCTAAATATGCTCTTGAAGCATTGGAAACTCATGATATAGTTTTTATTCATGTGGAAGCACCCGATGAAGCGGGTCATTCAGGAGATCTTAAAGAAAAAATTATGGCAATAGAACGCATAGACAATAGAATTTTGGGCAAGATCCTTGATGAAGTTCCGGGGTATGATGAATATTGTGTTGCTATTCTCCCTGATCATCCCACACCCATATCATTGAAAACCCATACACATGACCCTGTACCATATTCAATGTGTTCAACATCAAATTCATGCGATGGTGTAACAAAATATGATGAATTTTCTGTAAGAAAAGGTGTTATGGGAATTAAACCAGGCTATGAATTCATTAAAAGCTTAATTAATTATTCAAATCATAAATAAATTTTTTTATATATATTAACTCTAAAAACAGTAAAATAATTCTATATTAAAACCAATTATTATATGAAAACAATATCAATCCATTTATTTGTTTACAAGAACTTTTATATAGAATGTTATCTAGACATTTACTTTCAATTATTAACTCTAATAATAAGTTTCATTAAATTATAAGATAATCCTGGGGAGGGTAATTTATTTTAGATTTGACACCATCAATTTTATTTGGTAAAATTACAAAATTTGCATTGAATATTGTTGGTATGACTGGAACTGCACTTCCAGGTAAAGTTGCAATGATGATCAATCCTGATCTACTGCTTATTTTAAATTCAAGATGTAAAAGGAAAGTAATTATAACGGGTACCAATGGTAAAACAACAACCAACAATCTTATAAATCATATATTAAACTCTGAGTACGAAGACATTCTTTCAAATCTAATGGGTGCCAATATGCCCCAGGGTGTTGCAAGTGCATTTTTAAACAACACAAAAAAAGTATATGATTGGGGTATATTTGAGGTTGATGAAGGATCGTTTCCCGATGTTGTAAAATATATAGAACCCGACTACGTTGTTATAACCAATTTCTTCAGGGATCAACTCGATAGATTCGGTGAAATAGAGAACACGTCAAATATTGTTTATGAGGCAATTAAACCGTTAAATACAACTTTAATTTTAAATGCTGACGATCCAATGGTTTCTAATTTTAAAGATCTTGGAAAAAAGAATGTATATTACGGTGTTGAACAAACAAAATTCAGCTCAAAAACACAGCGGGTTGTTGAATCACGTTTCTGTCCAATCTGTTCAAATAATCTCGAATATGAATACTTCAACTATGGACAGTTAGGTAGATATAAATGCAATAGCTGTGACTTTAAAAATCCTGATTACAACTACAGGGTATCTGAAATTGAGTACCATGATGATTCATACCATTTCAAGGTTGATAATTCCAAAGGTCAGACCAATGATGTTATCTTTAGATATGATGGAATTTATAACGCCTATAACTGCTGTGCCGCCATTGCATTTTCAATTGAAGCCGGTTTGGACATGGAGCAAGTAGTAGAAAGAATTGATAACTTTGATTACAAACTTGGTAGAATGGAAAACTTTGAGTTCCAAGATAAAATTGTTAAAATTGTACTGGTAAAAAATCCCATAGGACTTTCAGAAGTAATTAAAAGTATATCCAACGACAAGAGAAAAAAATCTCTTTTATTCATTCTTAATGATAATCCTGCTGATGGAACAGATGTTTCATGGATATGGGATGCAAATGTTGAAGCTATTAATGATATTGATAATCTGACATCAATACACTGCTCAGGAACAAGGGCAAACGACATTGCTCTCAGAATCAAGTATTCTGAAAGCAGCAAAAATAATATGGAGATTAACGATAACATGGAAGAATCAATTGAAAATGTGCTCAGAGAAGATGTTGAAATTATTTATATACTTCCCACTTACACAGCAGTTTTCCTGACCCGTGACTATATTATGGGACATCTAAACCATACAAATGCCCGTATCCCAAGGATCAAAGAGTTGATCAAATCAAAGATAGGTACCTAAAGGAGGAGATATAATGGAATTAAATATATTTCATATGTATCCCGACCTTTTAAATCTGTATGGGGATATAGGGAATGTAACATGCCTTAAAAAGAGGTGTGAATGGAGGGGAATAAAGATTAACATCGTTGATTTTTCACTTGGAAACGAGGCAGATATCAATGGTGCAGACATATTATTCATGGGCGGTGGCTCAGATAGGGGGCAGAACATTGTTTACTCTCACTTTTTAAAGTATAAAAATGATGTAAGCAATGCAATTGAGGATGGCTCTGTTTTTCTTGCAATATGCGGGGGATACCAGCTTTTAGGTGAAAGTTACATAGATGCCAATGGTATGAAAATTCCAGGGCTGGGAGTATTCGACTACACAACTGAAAGTGAAGTGGAAAGACTTATTGGAAATATTATAATTAAGAATAAACTTGGATTAAATCCCCAAACCATTGTGGGCTTTGAAAACCATGGTGGCAGAACATATCATGATTACAATGCACTTGGATCTGTTGTTGTTGGTAACGGTAACAATGGTAAAGATGAACTAGAGGGAATGATATATAAAAACTGCATAGGAACCTACCTTCACGGCCCTTTACTTCCAAAAAATCCCCATTTAGCTGATCATATCATATTAACAGCTTTAAAACGTAAATATGATATCAAAATTCTTGATGTTATAAACGATGACTTGGAATATGCTGCTCATGAAAAGGTTCTTGAACTGTATAGCAATGGGAAGGTTTAGGAATATTCTAGAAGTTTTTTTTTAATAATTTTCAATAATATTTATATTCATTTCATTTCAATAATATTTATATTCATTTCATTTCAATATAGGATCATAATTAGAATTTAAATAATAAAGATATAAATTAAATTTATTTAGTTTGATATAATCAAGAACAAATATTAATATAAATTAATATTTGGATATTATCAAACATTACAATATTATTAATGATTAAAAGTTTTTTGAGGAGTTGGTAATCTGTCAAAGTATATAGTGGTTACTGGTGGTGTTGTTAGTTCAATAGGAAAGGGAATTACAGCCGCTTCTATAGGTAGAATTTTACGGTCATATGGTGTCGATGTAACAGCCATCAAAATTGATCCATATTTAAACTGGGATTCAGGAACACTGAACCCATATCAGCATGGAGAGGTTTTTGTAACAGAAGATGGTATGGAAACAGACCTTGATCTAGGACATTATGAACGATTTTTGAATGTAAACCTATCAGGAGAATGCAACATTACAACGGGAAAGGTTTATTCATCTGTTATAAATAAGGAAAGGAAAGGGAACTACCTTGGAGCATGTGTCCAAATTATTCCCCATATCACAGATGAAATAAAAGCCATGATAAGAAAAACAGCTGATAAAACCCAGGCAGAAGTTGTTCTTGTTGAAGTGGGCGGTACTGTTGGAGATATAGAAAGCCAACCATTTTTAGAGGCACTAAGACAACTCCGTAACGAAGAGGGCCATGACAATGTGATGTTTGTACACGTTACATACGTACCTTATCTCAGGGCTGCAGGGGAATTTAAAACTAAACCAACACAACACAGTACCAAAGAATTAAGGGGTACAGGTATCACTCCAGATATGATAATTTGTAGATCTGAACTACCTATAGACAACCATCTAAAGGAGAAAATTGCACATTTCTGTGATGTTGATAAAAATGCGGTTATAAATGCTCCAGATGTTCATTCAATCTACGAAATCCCATTAATACTCAACAGCGAAAATGTTGGTGAGTATATTATAGACAGGATAAAAATAGAGGCAAGAAAACCTGATCTATATGAATGGAGCAGGATTGTTGAATCCCTTAAAATTGATGAATCAAGGATAACTGTTGGAATTATAGGAAAGTATGTTGAACTTGAAGATGCTTATATAAGTATAAGGGAATCATTGAAACATGCTGCAGCTGAATTGGGTGTTAAAGTAGATATAGAATGGATAAGGGCAGAAGACAGTGTTAACAGGGAAAAACTGGATCAATTTGATGCATTACTTATACCTGGGGGTTTTGGTGAAAGGGGTATCTCAGGAAAACTAGATGCTGTTAGGTATTCAATTGAAAAAGAGATACCTATATTTGGGATATGCCTTGGAATGCAATGTATGGTGGTAGAATTTGCAAGAATGCATGGTTTTGAAGGTGCAAACAGTACAGAATTTGATGAAAATGCCAAACATCCTGTTATTGACATAATGCTTGAGCAAAAAAAGATAAAAAATATGGGTGGTACAATGAGGCTGGGTTCCTATCCCTGTAAAGTTGAAGGGGGAACAATTGCCCATGATGCATATAAAGAAGATGTTGTTAGCGAACGTCACAGGCACAGGTTCGAATTCAACAATGATTATCGTGATATATTAGTTGAAAAGGGTTTAACAATTTCCGGTACGTCTCCAGATAATTTCCTGGTTGAAATAGTAGAAATAAAGGATCATCCCTGGTTTTTAGGTTGTCAGTTCCATCCTGAATTTAAGTCAAGACCTAATAAGGCACATCCAATTTTTAAATCATTTATGAAAGCTGCAATTGATAAGAAGAGGAGTAATTAAAATCAGAAGTAATTCAATATTATTCCAAAATTCAGTATATTAATATATATAATCTTACTTTAGTTAGGATTAGATTTCATTAGTTATCCATTCTTGTAAGGAGAATAATTCAATAGATCTTTGATTGGATGAATTAAATAATAATTGTAAATAACTTATAATAATATTTAATAAATTTAGGGACGATTATCATGTTAGTTACCATACCATTTATCAGTATAATTATAGCTCTTGTTGCGTGTATCTACGCAAGTTACACAGATTTTAAGGATGGAATCATACAAAACAAACTCACATTCCCATTAATAGCCATTGGAATCATTTTAAATGGTATCTATGTTTTTACTACCGCCAATATATTGCTGTTTATTGAATGTGTGATAGTTACAGGAATAATATTTATTTTGGGATATGTTTTCTGGAAGATGGGAGCCTGGGCAGGAGGGGATGTTAAACTGTTTACAGGTCTTGCAGCTTTAATCCCATTTTATGCCATACCATTTTATTCATCTTTGGTAAGTTACCAGATACTGGGTCTGCAGTTTCCATTGGTTGGAACCTATCCTTTCCCATTCACACTCATAGTCAACAGTATACTTGCAATTCTACCGTTCCTTCTAATATATGTGATTTACATAGCAGTTAAAACTAAACCCTACCTAATTGGAGAACTATTATCACCAATAAAAGAATATAAAAAGAATATAGTACTCACAATGGTTGTAATATCTGCTGTTACAATTACGTTCACTCTGACTAAACAGTTAGATATTCAGATTATTCTGGTATCATTAATTTTAATATCTTTACTTTCATTAATTATATCCAAAATCCCAAACACTATTAAAGCAGTTTTAATATCCATTGTAACTGTTTATGCACTAATAACCAATTTATATGTCACATCAACTGGAATTGTAATTATTTTCATTTCCATAATTCTAATTGAGATAATCAAAAAATTACTAACCTCTGTAAGTAAGGAAGCTCTTCAGGATGATTACAACATTGAAGATCTGAAAGAGGGAATGATATCTACATACAATATCTACGAAAAGGATAATGAGATTGTTATTGGGGATAAAAGTTTTACAACGCGAATTAAGGATGCATTAAATACTGGTGATCTTTCGCTTATTAATCCACCACGTGGAAAGTTGATTATAAGCTCAATGGCAGCTGGTCTTACACAAGAAGATATTAATCTCTTGAAAGAACTGAATATCAAAAATAAAATTTCTAATACTCTTAAAATTAAGAAAGGAGTACCATTTGCCCCATCAATATTAATAGGACTTTTAATATCACTTTTCTTTGGAGATCTTGCATTTATTCTTGGAAAAATTTTAGCAGCAATAATATACTGAATAAAAAATAATGGTTTATCATTATAAATATGTGTAAAAACATAAATTTTTTATATAAATGTATATATGCAATAGATCAATAAATTATAATTGTGAGTAAAATGGATGTAAAAGGACAAGTATCAGCAGAATATTTACTTTTAGCATTGGTATTCCTAATTATAATTGGTTCAGTAACAGTGCCATTGGTTGGTAAGTCTATTGATAGTAGTAATGATATTTCTGATACATCAAATGTAGATGCTGCAATTAATACTATAACTAATGCAATAGGAGTTGTTTATGCCAATGGTCCGGGTGCTAAAAGAACACTCAACGTATACTTCCCCACAGACGGACAACTTACCTATAATAATAAAAACCTTCAAATGCCTGTTACTTTATCTAATGGAACAAGTAAAACAATATCTTCAAGTGTACCATATGATGTAACATTAAGTACTAACACAATTAGTAGAGGTAACTACAATGTTACAATTACATGGCCAACGAGTCAATCATCAATAAATGTTGCTTTAACTTCTACAACTTAATTTATAAGTTTTAGTAATAAAAAACTATTTAATTATTTTATAATAACGTTTTTACCTTTAAGGGGAATCCTAATGAGTTTATTTAACAAACTTGGATATTATATAATCAAATTATTTTCTATAACTGGAATGCTAATTTTATCAATACCCAAAATACCTGAAAAACTTCGAAATATCAACTCTAAAGATATTAGGGAGAAAATGGATACAGAAAATCTTAAGGACAATATATCACGTCTAAGGGATGATGTAGGTTTTGAAGAAAAACTATCACAAATAAGAGATGATGAAAGGATATTCCGTATAACAGGTTCAGAAAAAAGATCTAAATCCTCAAAAAAATCAGAACCATACGAAGAGAAATCTGAAAAATCTGATTCAAGTGTTGTTATGATAGGCGGTGCATTTACATCTGCGCAAAAGGAAAGAACCGTTCTAACCCTTCAGATATTATCTGCAGCATTTGTTGTTGTGTCTATTTTAAGTATTTTCCATTTTATATCAACAATCATATACATACCTCTAGGGGTAGTTATTGTTGGTTACATATTGTACCTACTTTATAATAAGATTAAATTAATGTACAAAAACGATTTTAATGCTTATCGTGATTTCTTTTTAATGTATGTTGCAGTTGGAATAATCCTTGCACTCGTGAACACCAATTCAAATTTTGTAATGGCATATTCGTTCCAATTATTACCATCACTCACCATACTTATTTTTGCAGTGGTAGCTGTTTTAGCAGTATTTCTCATATTCAGAATTCGTTATTACAGAAATTTCACATATGGAACTGTTATAGAAGCTGGTAAGAAAACTGCATATGTAAAGGTTGAATATGATATAAGATCCAATGTTAAACCTGATATCTATATTGTAGAAAATAATGTAGGTGTTGTTGAAGGAGATTATGTAAAACTTCAATTGGAACAAAAATTAATGAGTATGAGTGGTAACAAACCAATTAGCATAATTGAAACTGTAAATATTCTTTAGGTAAAAATTGAGTTACATCCAACCAAAAACCTAATAAAATTATCCATCTATAATTTTATTTTTATATTTTAAATGTTTTTTAAAATAGAATTAATATATACATTTTTATGGGGATTACTACTCTGAAAATGAATATATACCATGAAACCAAAACAATCTAAATGTATGATACACAAGGATCATCCGAGATACGAATCATTGAAATTAAGGGCCATGGTTGTTGACGCCTATAAAAGGGGGATACTTGCTGACTCTGGAATGATAGCCCATGGGCGGGGAGAAGCATTTGATTATCTCTTAGGTGAAAAAACATCCAATAATGCTAAAAAAGCTGTGAAAGCTGCTGCTGCTGCACTTATTCTGGCTGAAAACCCTGTTATTAGTGTTAATGGTAACACTACTGCCTTGGTTCCTAGAGAGATTGTGAAGCTTGCAAAGGAAATACAGTGCAAGATTGAGATCAACCTATTTTACAGAACACCAGAAAGAATATCAGCCATAGAGAAGGTTTTTAAGGATGTATGTGCTGAAAATGTTTTAGGCAATGATCACGAAGAAAAGGAATCGATTAAGGGTCTTGAAGGCCCTAGATCAAGTTCTAGTAAGGAGGGAATTTACATTGCAGATGTTGTGCTTGTACCACTTGAGGATGGTGATAGGGCAGAAGAACTTGTGAAACTTGGAAAACTCCTAATTACAATCGACCTTAATCCACTTTCAAGGACTGCTAAAACTGCAAGTATAACAATTGTAGACAATATAGTGAGAGCAATACCTAATTTAATAGAAGCAATTCAGGAACTCAAAGGTGCTGATCCATCAACCCTACATCAGATAATAGAAAGCTTCAACAACAACGAAAATATACAGGAATCTCTAATAAAAATTTCAAAAAAGTACACCGGTGTAGAACAATGAAGGTTATTGGAGTAACAGGACTTCCAGGATCTGGAAAAGGTGTTGTTTCACGTGTGGCCAATAAATTGGGTATACCCATTATTTGTATGGGTGATGTTATAAGAGATGAAGCCAAAAAAAGAGGCGAAAAAACTGGAGATGTCGCTGTTGAACTACGTAAAGAATATGGAGAATTTGTAGTTGCCGAACGTTGTGTTGAAACCATAAAAAAATATTTCAACACCAAAGACAATTCACCCAAAAATAAAATCATGGTTAAATCCAATATATTCATGGTAGAGGGTATTAGAAGCCAGTACGAAGTTGAGATATTCAACAAAAACTTCAAGAACTTCAAGGTTATAGCAGTACATTCAACTCCCAAAACCAGATTTAAACGTTTGAAAAGAAGAAAAAGACCGGATGATTCAAAAGAAAAATCTGAATTTTTGCTTAGAGATAAAAGGGAACTCAACTTTGGAATAGGTAATGTAATTGCAACAGCAGATTATATGATTATTAATGAAGGTCCAATAAAGAAAATTAAAGGTATTGTAAGGAGTATACTTGAAAATGAAATGCAAAATGACAGCAAAGGCAAGGGTAAATCCAACAGAAGATCTGGATAAGGTTATAACAGCCATCTCAAACATATTTAAATTTGATGAACTTGAAATTGGCGATGGTTATGTTGTTGTTACAGGAGAAAATGATTCTCTTATACCACTAAGAGATTCTCTGAAAGAAAGGAAAATACGGGACACTGCAGAAAGAATGTTTATAAAGGGAGCCGAAAAAGGCAAAATAACCTTTTCATTGAGTAAACAAGCAGCTTTTGTTTCAATTCCCAACATAGTTGATAGGGAAATGTCAGCGCTAGGCGAAATAGATGTAACCATTGAAACAGACAATGAAACAGTTTTCATGGAGTGGATGACCCAAAAATAAAATATAATTTTAATACATTTAAATTTATTAATATATGTTAAATGAATATTAAGGTTTTACTTATCAACAAGTATTACCTTGGTAATTAAAAGGTATCCATTATCTCTGTCCCATACATTAGATGATTCAAGAATTTTTATATGTTTTTTAAAAATTGGACAGTCTAGAACAAGTGTTTCAGCTTCTCCACCTTCAAATGCCATGTGCATACCATATTTTTTGTTTAAAACAATAACATCCTCTAAAAGGTTACTATCAACATTTCTCCCGAGCCAAGACTCATCAAGACCTTCTGCTGATACACTTGTCAGTATAACATCAAAACCTAATTCTATGATCTCTTCCATGTACTCCTTGGGATCTCTGTGCCAAAGAGGAGCATGTGATTCTAGTCCAATTTCATGGCATAAATTATCAATTCTTGATTTCTGATACTCTGATGCCAGTGCACCTGCAAATATTGCTTTAACACCTTTACCTTTCAATTCTATTAGAACCCTTTTTAAATCATCAAGTTCCTTTTCTTTCTCACCAAGGGTTTTAGCAACAATAAGTGGAATTTCCATAGCTTCTGATGACAGTTCGGTTATATGTATGCTTGCAACATGGAACATGTAAGACTCAGAGTTCTCAGAGATCATTGTAACAAGATATTTAATATTATATCCTTCTTCAATGGCTTTATAAACTGCCATTGTACTATCTTTACCTCCTGAGAAAAGTACTGCTGCATCCATAATTATTTACACTCCTTCTTTTATTTTAAGATAAATTTTGGGTTAATTTGTAATTATTTTAATAAATTAATTCATGGGTTAATAAAAAAATAAAATAGTAAATTATTTTTTTAGTTTCAGTATTCTTTCACGAATACCATTGAAAACGCTTACAATGCTGTCAATAAATAATCCTGCAAGTCCGGTTATCATTCCCAGGAAACCGCAGAATAATACAACATTTGATTTGTTTGGTAGTATATCCTTTAATGCCTGGACATTTTTTTCTGTGGGTCCATTTACATCTGTAATTACCACATCTCCCTGTGGAATTTGTGCTATTACTTTATCAAGCTTTGGTGCATCAACATTCAACGTTACTCGTACAATACTGTATCTTATAGTTCCACCACTTACATACAGCATCCATTTTTCCAGGTTATTTATTACCTCTTGGGGATCTGTATTATTTTTTACCTGAATTATCATGGTGTCGTTTGTTGGTATCTGTACTGAAGTTATATTTTCGTTAATTTCAGGTATTCTATTTAGAAAAGTGCTTTTCCAGTCATCCGAAATATAGCTTGTTTTCAGGGTTATTCCATTACTCTGAACACTTTGAACACCATCAATTTTTTTGGTATTTTCAATGAAGTCAGTTACATTTAATTCAGTTGAAACATTTAATCCAATAACATCGGTACCTGTGGTTGTAACCATATACACCGACCGTGCCATATCAGGAATATCGTCAAATACTGGGGCTATAAAAAAAGCTCCACCTACCGCACCGACAGTAAATCCTAAAGCAATTACAAATAAAAGATTTTTTTTACCAATTAAAGGTGTTAGAAGAGCTGTTGAAAATATAAAGACTAATACCAATATAAATAGTCCTATCATTAATATAACTGCAAGTGGTTCCATGTTTTAATCTCTGATTTTATCGCTAATAATGTTTGTCAATTGATATTATGATAGAGTTATATATATTTAAAAGTTCTGTCAGGTAGGTTGAAGAATGTTACCTGACTTAGCATCTACAAAAACGGTTTTAGAAATTGCTTTATTTGTGATGGTTACAACCCATACTGGAAATGATGTTTCATTAATTTTAACATTACCCTGTGTTACAGAACCAGCTGAAAAACCTTGGTTAGCATTTATTGCAATAGTTTTCGCTTGTTCAGCTGTTATAATATATGTTCCGTTGGTAGTTGAGTTATTGTTAGAAGTAGAATTATTTGATGAGGGCATTGCATATGGTACTGGAACCATTTGTGCGGGTGTTGTTTGATTCTGTGTTATATTTGATGTTGGAGTACCTGTAAATGGTGCGAAATAAGCATATCCAATTATAATAAAAATTATAATACCCACACCCAATAGTGCCTTTTTTTCCCAGCCTTCTTTTAAATCCATTTTAAACACTTGTATATCTTCTAAATTAATTCTTTGATGTTATGATATTTGGACCGTACCATTAACATTCTGTACATGATAAACATTATTATTGTTGAGTGTAGTTGTTCCATTGATATTTTTTGGAATTAATTTAATATTTACGCTACTAGCACCAGTTACCATTGTAACAACATTACTGCCAGATATAGAATTAATTGTTGCTGTGAATGCAAAAGAATTTGAATTGGTTGAAAGTGCAGTGTTCATAGTTCTAAGATCCATGTCAATTGAATAGCCATTCCCATTTATATATACTGTGTTTATGGTTTCAGCTATTTTTTCACCAATTATTCTTGCGCCTCCAACATCTCCTGCCTGACTTTGATCCATTGTGCCGCTGATTAGGCTGACCAATCCTCCTATAATGATCAAAACTATTAGGGTAATGAAAATAAATTCTGCACTTGCTTGTCCTTTATTGTCAAAATACATTTTATCACGTTAATGCATATGGGCTGTTTGTAAGCCCTAATATTATTTTGTAAGGGTTAGAAAGATATACAATCGGGCCGTTTGGTGTTCCAGTGGAATCTGGTTGCCTAATGGCTGTTATTGTATTGTGATTTTTGGTTGTTATAGTATATCCAGCAACTCCTGCAAAGTATTCATGGTCAAGGAAAGAAATAGCATCTGTCCCATGATCTTCATTTAACGGATCTCCAAGTACAAATGTGCTCATTTTTGTATATGGCGGACTTAGTGATGTGCTAATTGTTTTATTTTCAAGCCGGTCAAAGAATGAAAGCCCTTGAGTGTCAAGGAAGTAGTATGGTCTTGGATATATTTTACTGGGATTATCTGTTCCATTCATAGCATCCCAAAGATGGAAAATTTTATCCTGTTCAACTCCTGCATCTGCAAAGTGATAATTTGGATTACCCGCAAAAGTTGTGTAATACTGATATTTATAAATAACAGAAGTAGTTCTTTCTTTACTGTTTATCCATATATATGGGTCTTCTATTCCCTCTATAGAAACATAAACCTTAATTGGAGGAGTTAAACCAGAATATGACTGATTTGTTTGATCAATCCTTATAGGTATACCTCCCCTCACATTTACATAGAATCCAAATGGATCCTCTTGAGTAATACTAACATCGCTAGAAGTGAACACTTGAGTTGTATAATTGTTTATTGAAATATTGTTAATATATATACTTCTTCCAGTCTGGGTTTCAAGAGCTTTACATGCTGACAATACATGTTCATTCAATGAAGAAACTACTTGATCCCTAATATAAGATTTGCTATCTGTCAAATAACTTCTATCATCAATCACTTTCCTTGTAGCATTATATGCTCCATTACGACCTGCATCTGCAGCACCCTCTCGTATTGCAGTATAAACATTGGTTGCAGCTGA
Source organism: Methanobacterium spitsbergense (assembly GCF_019931065.1). NCBI lineage: Archaea > Methanobacteriati > Methanobacteriota > Methanobacteria > Methanobacteriales > Methanobacteriaceae > Methanobacterium > Methanobacterium spitsbergense. The sequence goes on from NZ_JAIOUQ010000004.1 coordinate 49,652, forward strand.
AAATGTAACATCTCCTCCTATTGCTATAGTTGAAATTGTGTTCAGCTCGTTTACAATGTTACCCATAGCCAATGCTACCACAATAACAGGAATGAACAACAAGAATGCCAATGGTGTGAAAGCGTATCCTTTATTATCCATATTATATTTCTCCTATTATTTCCATAAATCCAACCTTACAGGTATAGCATTAGGCAAATTACCTGTATACATTGCTTCTGATTTAATATAACTAGGGTTCGGTGTAATTCCTGACTGAGTTAACAGTGCAATAAGATTCTCCCTTGCTTGGTTTTCTGCATCTTGAGCTGATGATGAAAATGATGTGGTCCAAACATTTTGAAGGAATTTGGGATAGACAACAGATACTCTAGTTCCAGAAAATAATGCAGCATTTGCATTGTTATCTCCTGATTCCCAATTATTAGCAGGTCCGGTAATAGTTACTCTTAAGTTATATGTACCTGTTTTTAGACCACCAGTACCATTGGTAATTACACGACCCCCTGTAGCTTTTGCATCCAAGGCTGCAAGATCAAGAACAAATGGAACAGTATCACTATCATATAAAATATTATTGTTATTATAATCGACTCTAATATGTCTAGTTGTAGTACTTGCACCAAAAAATAAAAAGGCTTGTTGTGCTTCAGCACCTATAGTAAATTGTTTTACTTGACTATAGGCATTATTAGAACTTTGATGACTATTAAAAGCAAAATTTTCCCATTTAATAGGTAATTTACTGTAAGAAGTAACAGCATAACAGTTAGTTAAGCCTACAAAATCGTAATCATTACCCGGAGCTTGATCCCATACAGTAACCCGTACTTTATTATTACCATTCCTCAAGTAGTCTTTAATATATATAATTCCGGGATTGTTACCGTAACCATCACCGACATCACTATAATCAACACCATTCAAATCAAAAGAGTTAAATGCAACATTCCAATTTGTTCCATTCCAGACTTCAACAAGTGTGTCGTCAACTCCACCATAGGCATTTACAACCAAATAACTGTCAAATATTCTGGCTCCTGAAGGTATGTTAATATCAACTACTTGACTTACAGCACACCCACTGGTTTGGCCCGGAATATTTGTTAAAACAAACGGAACACCATCAGAATAGATATTATTCTTTCCTAAGAAATCAGACCATCTTATACTTCTTAAATTATTAAAAAATGTACGCTGCCCTGTATTTAAATCATATGAAAATCCATACTCATTATTTCCACCATTACCATCTAAATTTTGTGCTGTGGGTACTGCAACCCCTGCAGCATCTGTTAAATTATTAACATCTGTAAGTATTCCAACAGGAACTTTAAGCGTTGTTGTATATGATGCAAGCATCGAAAACCAAGGCATATCACTCTGACTATTTAAACCAGGATCTAAAAAATTTACATAAAAATTATTATTTCCAGTTTTCAACTCAGAAGAAGTTAAATTTCCCTGATAATTATACATGGTTTCATAACTTCCAGGTCGTAAATTTAAAAATGTGAAACTTGTATTAGATATGACATGGTTTAAATTGTTTACCTTCACATTCGCACTGTAAGATGGATTTCTATGATATCGATCATTATTATGATTACTTGAACCTAATAAAAACTTTCCACCAAGTATTGTGGTATTTTCAGGTATTGAAAATGGTATATTGGATGCAGTACTCCCACTACCCCAAAATGGTCGATTTTCTAGACCATAACTTTGCCAAGGTTGGAAATTACTTAACCAATTGTGGAAGTTCCAAACTGTAGTTGTAACGTTTTGTTGTTTATCTTCGTAAGTAACTTCTTCAAGTTTATAATAAGCCCTTCCAACCCAACCCTCTTGAGGTCCTGAAATTACCTTGACCTTGGTTACTGAATCATAAGCTGTGCTTCTTCCGGTCCGTATATCCTGAACAGCAGGATTGGATCCTAATGTCATTTGATATGTAACATCAGAAGGCATAAGTGTATTTAATGAGTCCGTAATAAGTTGTGAAGCATTATCAGGATATCCGTTTGCATATAATACAGCTGCTGTTCTTAATGTTCCGTCCTGTTCCATAACATTTAGTGCGCTGTCTGCCAGTGCTTCTAAATGTTGATGATCTTCCCCATTGTAAATAGGTAAAATTTGGTAGGTTACAATTGAAGCTGTAAATACTATAACCACAATTAAAGCCAGAGTTGCATCTGTTGTAAAGAGAAAACCTTTATCATCCATTTATAATCATCACCTTAAATCATGCTCCCCTGTTCCATACAAACAATTCTGCCCTAACTTTTTTTGGAATTATTGTATCAACATTGATATTCTCAGGTGCGGTGCCCTTAGGAACTTGTATTATATAAATATCTAATGTGTCACCAGGGTTACTGTTACCCCTTACTGTAATAATATTATCTTGTAGTGTTGCACCATCCTTCAATGCACTTGGATCTATTTTTTTGGTAATGTTGACAAATCTTGTAGCTTGCCCTCTAAAGTCATGTTGATCAACTACATCATTACCATTTATATTAACATCTGCTGAATTGTATCCCTGGTTAACTATTAAAACATAATAATCAAATGTCGCTAAATAGAATTGATCGGTTGGAAATGGGTTTGGTGGGGATGTGTATGTAATGGGTGTTCCTGTAAACCTTCTTAGATCCTTTGCACTAGAAACAACGAGTGATTCTGTATAAATTGCAACTCTTTCAACTCTAACAACATCATTCGCAGAAGTATAACTGTTATTTCCAAGAGATTTAATGATCTGATTGTTATCAATACGAGTAACTTTAAAGTAATAGTTATAACCACCAACAAGAGTTTGAACATTATCTTGGCTGAGAGCTGCAAGTTTACCAGTGGATAATGTACCTTCTTGGGGACCATTTTTAGTATCATAAATAGCGAGACCTGTAACATTTGCATTTCCTGTTACTTCCCAGTTAGTAGGTTCTCCTGAAGTTTCAAGAAGTGTATTCAGAGTGTCAAAGGCAGACCTATCCATTGATCCACGAAAAACAGTATCTTCCATTTGATACATTAGATTATCCATATCTGCTGTTACAAAACCAAGTATTAATGTAAGTGGAATTATAGCCAATAAAAGATCAAGAGATAATGCAAACCCCCTTGAATCACGAGATAAAAATCCCATTTTCCCTCCCCATTATATCAGATTTATTAATATGATATTTACTATATCACAATTATATTTATATACCTTTGTGAGATACCTATCCAAATATTTTATTATGCTATATATTAATAGTAAATATGTAGTTAACTTTGAAATTATTCAAAAAAAATCATAAATCAATTAATTCTCTCCGATATACTTGTTATAAACTCCCTGGGATATGTAAATATGAAGACTTCAAAGAAATAATAACAAAAAATATACCATATTAAATCCATTGGATAAATAGATAGAAATAATTAATTTAGAATAAATTGATAATATGGAATGAGAAGATTAACATGGACCAGCGAGCACAAATATCTGTTGAGTACATTTTATTAGTTGCAATTGTAATGTTAATTGTAATAGTATTTGCAGTGATAATTACCGATCAAAATGAACAAAACAATGTTGCCAGTGCTGCTCAACTAGGGGCTACAAATGCTACAGCTAATCTCATATTTACCAATACTGGTCAATCTCCTGTAAAGGTGACCTCGGTTTCTATGACAAACGGTACCACTATAAACATGACAATACACTTTTCAAGATCTGTGACAGGTCAAGAGAGTGTGATTATTGATAGTATTACTAAATCTCTTAATTCTGCAGGATATACTAATACTAGTAAAACCACTAATAGTGTTACTTTAACAACGTCTACTGGTGTGAGCGTAAGGCATACATACTTTATAACACTCGCTTAAATAGTAAATTTTATAACACGATAATTTTAATTGCTTGTATTATGGGGATGAATTTTATGAAGGAAAATATTGAAGTAAATAAACCTGAAGATATTAGAAGAAATAATCCTAAAAAAAGAAATATAAATATTTGGGGTATTTACATCAGTTTGATTTTTATTATACTTGGGGCAGTATGGTATGGAGTGAATGTGGGTTTGATCCCATTAACATTTATTCAACAACAAGCTGGACCAATTATTATAATACTTATAGGTTTGTTGATACTCTTAAAATCATTGAAGAGATAAATTAAATTCACTATTATTTTATTTAACTTATATTTTTTAATTAATCAATTAAAGGAAGTAAAACTATGAAGGATCTATTAAAAAAACTTGCAGATGCTCCTGGAGTCTCAGGATTTGAAGATGAAGTTAGAGATATAATGATCAACGAGCTTAAGGATAGTGTTGATAAAATTGAAATTGATCAGCTTGGTAACTTGATTGCAACTCGCAATGGTAAACCAGATGGCAAAAAGATAATGCTTGCAGCCCACATGGATGAAATAGGGTTAATGATCCGTTACATTGATAAAAATGGATTTATTAAATTTTCAAAAATTGGGGGAATTAATGATCAAATGCTTTTAAACCAGGAAGTAAGCATACACACTTCCAATGGTATCGTTACAGGAGTTATTGGTTCAAAACCACCTCATAGAATGAAAGAAGCTGAAAGGAAAAAGGTAATTGATTACGAGAATATGTTCATTGATATTGGTGTTTCTGACAAGGAAGAAGCAGAGAATATAGTGAAACTAGGGGATCCAATAACAATCAAACAGGAGTTCACTGAACTTGGTAAACTATACAAAGGCAAGGCTCTAGATAACAGGATAGGATGTGCAGTTTTAGTCGAGGTTATGAAAAAAGCTGAGAGCGATGCAACCATATATGGTGTTGGAACTGTTCAAGAAGAAGTTGGACTAAAAGGTGCAAAGACTGCTGCATTTAAATTAAATCCAGACATGGCTCTGGCACTAGATGTTACAATAGCCGGAGATCATCCGGGAATAAAAGAAGAAGATGCTCCTGCAAAGACTGGTAAAGGTCCAGGAATAATACTAACAGATGCAAGTGGTAGGGGACTCATTACACATCCAAAAATTAAAGAACTTCTAATAAGTGTTGCAGATGAAGAGGAAATACCATACCAGCTGGAAGTAAGTGAAGGAGGAACAACAGATGCAACTGCAATCCACCTTACAAGAGAAGGTATACCAACAGGAGTTATATCTCCACCAACACGTTACATCCATACACCTGTGAGTGTAGTTGCAATGGAAGACGTTGAAAATGCAGTAAAACTAATTTTAGCAGTTTTAGAAAGAATTTAATTATTTATTTAATTTCTTTCTTCAACTATTATTTTAATTAATATTTTTTATATAATTCTAATTTAATGATAAAGAGTGAAATGTACATATAAATCAAAACACCCTGTACTATCTTTATTTTACTAAAATAGGATATATTAATTCTTTTTAATAATTTTTATATCATGATAATTCCATTTGAATTTATTTCATAACTAATAAACTGTGTTGGTGTTTTGGTACTTCTCATCTTAACTATATCCATAACACGTTCTCGGCGGCCAGTATATGGATTTTCACGTTTCATTAATTTTAATGCACCATAAACAGAGAATAGAGCTATTTCATTAAACTCGCTTGAAGTTGCACTGTCAAGTACTACAAGTGCTGTGATGTTCCGTTTTTTAAGTTCGTAAATCAAGAGGTCAAAACGGTCTCTGAATTCATATGGTGTTAATTTAGCTGTGTAACTACCTATGTTATCAATGATAACTGTTTGAGTATCTTCAGGAAGTTCATTGATAAATTTTGAGAAGTTACCCTTCATAGCACCTATATCTATGCTCATCTCAGCTTCTGTAACTTTTGCCCTTATACCTGCAAGTTCAGTGAAACTTAAGATATTATTATCTGTAAATGTTTTCAGATCCCAATTAAATGATTCTCCCTGTGTATAAAGGTCTGATGCATCTTCTTCAGTTGTTATGTAAACAGTTTTAAATCCTTGTTTACAGCTGCTCTTTGCAAACTGAAGAGCAAAAATTGTCTTACCCGAACCTGCATCCCCTGTCACAAGCATTGATCTCCCAATTGGAAAACCACCAGTTATATCGTCAATTCCATCTATCCCACTTTTTAACCTTTCCAAGAATAACCCTCCCTTAAACGTTAGATTATTAATAATCTTAATATCTATTAAATTTAATCTATTTTAAGTGTTATAATAATTTATAATTCTATTAACCCTTTTGATCCATTGAAAATTTAAATTCAAAGTCACAATTACTTCCTCCGTCTGCCATGCATGTTGTTTGTTCAACACTGCCCCTAATAGAAGTCCATGTGAAACTTCTTATTACCATTGCACGGCATATCAGGCAGAACATTGGACTTGATCCTGCTTCTGTTAGCCATGGACAGTTTTTGAATTTGAAATAACTTTTATCCTTTTCAACAGTTTTCTCGGTGCTTATACCCAGGTTAAATAAGAAATCAGCCAGCCAATCAATGTAGCAGTTGAATAATATGTCATTGGTTACAGAATTTCCAGTACATTTGATAAATTCTTCATCAAATTTGGGTTTCATATTTTTTTCAAAACTGTCTGCAAAACTCTTTGCAATATTATTCCTCACTTGTGGAGGTATGCTTGAGGCGAAAACAGGCAATGCACTTACAACAAAACTTGATAGTTCTCCTCTTGCTTTTTCCTTTAAAAGTTCTTCCCTTTCTTTTTCTGCCTTTCTTCTTTCGGTAATATCTCTAAAAACAAGTGCTACACCTATTATATTTCCTGCTTTATCCCTTATGGGTGCAGTGCTGTCGTCAATTGGAACCTTTTTATTATCTTTGGTTAATAGAATTGTTGGTTCTTTAAGATCTATTATTTGGTTGCTGTCAATTACTTTGCTAACAGGATTATCAATTGGTGCTCCACTTCCTTCTTTGGTGATATTGAAAACTTCGTTGAGATTTTTTCCCATTGCTTCGCCTTCTCCCCATCCTGTGATATCCATTGAAACAGGGTTCATGAACTTGATCTTACCATTTTCATCTGTTGCAATTACTGCATCACCAATACTTTCAAGGGTGGTTGAAAGCCATTTTTCACTTTCTTTAAGTTTACTTTCCATTTTATGTTTGTAAAGCGCTACCTCAACTGCACTGTGAAGTTCTCTATCTTCGAATGGTTTGATTATATATCCAAATGGCTCTGTTACCTTGGCTCTTTTCAATGTTTTTTCGTCAGAATATGCTGTTAAATACACAACTGGAATATCTAAACTGTCTCGTATTTTTTGAGCAGCTTCTACTCCATCCATATCTCCTTTAAGTACAATATCCATAAGCACAAGATCTGGCAGAGTTTCTGCTGCTTTTTGAATGGCACCTTCTCCAGATGGGGTTATTCCTGTAACTGAATAACCAAGACCTTCGGCCCGGTGTTTAATATCCATTGCAACAATGCTTTCATCTTCAACAACGAGAATTTTTACATTCGACATGATATTACCTTTCTTTTATATATATGCGATTAGCCCTGTTATTATCAAATAAATAGGATATAATAAATTTTTATATTCTATTGATTCAATTGACAGTTTAATTTATTTAATTAACTTTTTATTGCTACAATCATTATTCTATGGTGTATACTTTGTCCAGTTCAATATTTATTCTATCTACTATTTATTACTACACAATATATTTTTCCCCATTAATATATTAATATTGAAACAAGAACATTGTTTATGGATACATATATGGACGATTTGTTTAAAATATTTATCCAAAATCGGGATGTAAAATCTGGAACAATTGAACTATATTCACAGATTATAAAAGATTATAGCAAATTTTTAGATAAAACTCCCTCAGAATGGATAAGTGAAGCTGAATCTGAAGAAGAAAAAGATGACCCTCCTATCAGAATGCGAAATAGATCCATCAAGAAATATTTATTAAATTATAAAGATCATTTGGTTGAGAGAGATCTAAGTCCTAGGACCATATCAACCAGACTAACTGTTGTAAGATTTTTTTATTCTGATTTTAACATTGACCTTCCTAGGTCCAGGTCTAAAAAAATTGTGTATAAAGAAGGAATTGAAGATCTTCCAAGTAGAGATGAAATCAAATTAGCATTATCTTTTTCTAATATCAAATATCAAAGTGTAATTCTATTAATGTTGTCTTCAGGTATGCGATCATCTGATATTCGTGCTCTCAAATACAGCGACTTTTTAACCTCCTTAAAGGATTATATCAAAATACCTAAAAAGAGATTTATTAGTGTAGATGAGGTTGTTGATTTATTAGAAGAAACCAGTGAAATTATAATTCCAACCTGGAGAATTACAGCCATAAAAACAAATACAAAATTTTTCACATTTAGTTCTCCTGAAAGTCTTGAAAAAATAATTGAATATCTAAAATCAGAACCACCAAAAACTCTCAATAGATACCTTTTTAGAAGTGGAAGATACCCAGATAAACCTATAAGTTCCAGGGCATTTATGGGATATTTTAACTATTTAAATAAAAAATGTGGATTAGGAAAACCCTATAAACAAAATAAATTAAGATCACATGCACTACGAAAATATTTTGGAACAACACTTGGAAGAGTGGGACTTCAACAACTCACAATAGATCGTTTAATGGCTCATAAGGTAGATGCAGTTACAGATGCTTATATTAAACCTGATATAACAAGTTTAAAAGAACAATATATGCAATGTGTCGAAGAATTGTCAATAGAAAATGTTAAAGTAAAGGTTTATGAAGTTGATAGTAAAGATAAAAAACGTTTAGATAGCCTTGAAAAGAAATATGAAGAATTATTAAAACTTCACGAAGAAAAGGACGAATATAACAAATTACCATAACTACTTTTTTATTTCTCAAATGCTCTCTAGTAAATAATATGGTATATAAGAATAGACTTATTTTGTAAACTTGCAATTTTTGTATGTAACATACAAAACATTTAATAGTTCAAAAGCAAATCTACCTAACAAATCAAGTAAATTCATGTGATATAATCTATTTTTAAATCTTAAATATTTTTTTTTAATTTTGGAAATTTTATATTTTATTTATGAGGAGCAGGGAGTGTTTCTCCACATTTTGGGGGGGGACCAATTCGTGGTGGGAATTGGTAAAAAAATAGAGAAGAAAAGCACATCCCATACTCCTATTTATTAGAGTGATTGAATGTTCTATTTTAAATTTGGCTTATTTTATAAGTAGGAGGCGGGCAGGGATAAATTTTAGAAACACTAAAAAATAAGTTTTGAAAGGCACTTATTCCCTGCCCATATTATATTATTATGGGTAATGTTCTATTTTAAATTTGGCTTATTTTATTTTTAGATATTTATAATTAGGAGGCGGGCAGGGACGGATTAACCAAACTTCCATGGCACCCAAAAATAAAAAGAGATATTTTTTTGGTAAAAAATTGAGGTAGACAATCCCCACCCTATTTATTATATTGGGTGAATGTTGTATTTGATAATTGGGTTTATTATTTTTAATTAAATAAGGAGTAGGGGGATGTAATTCTTATTTTTGAACAATTACTTTGGGGACGGCAATATGTTAAAAAAAATGAAGTGTACATTCCCCTGCCCTATTTATTATATTTATTTGATGTTCATATGAACCCCGAACAATTCGCTTTTTAAATATGGGTTTTATTGTATTCTAATGCTTATATTTAGGGCTTATTTTTTTTTATTTAAATTTTTGTCTTAGTTTATACAAGGAGTAAAAAACATGCCAATAACAGATAAAACCGTCTTAAAAATAGGAAGTACAGAAACGGAGAACATAAAAACATTACAAATCGGTATAACCTGCATCTAATTGATGTAATTTAAAATATCAAATTTCTTTTTTTTAATTTTTTATTTTGAATTAGTGTAAACAATGGAGGATTAAATTATGGCAACAAAATGTGTATTTACAGCATTAAAGAAAGGAAATAAAGGACCAGTACAAACAAAAATACTACAACATAGTTTAGGATTAAAAGAAGATGGAATATATGGACCTGTAACTGAAACAACAGTTAAAGCATACCAGAAAAAGAGAGGACTTGTAATTGATGGAATAGCAGGGCCAATAACATGTACCGCATTAAATATTTGGTGTACTAAACCATCAAGTTCAACTAAGGTATGTTCACCAGCAACCACATTTATGATGCAACCCAACAACTACACTTGTGGGGTTACTTGTTTAAGGATGGCTGCTTCAAAGCATGGTTTAAATCCTAAATATGAAACTGTAATGGCATTAACGGGATGTAACCCTACAAATGGAACAGGACACAGTGAAAAAGGAAAAAATGGAAAATGGAAAAATGGGATGAAAGGTTTCATCACTTCACATCAAGGTATGGGTTTAGCATATGCAGAAAGTTTCTACAGGAAAGACCTAAGTTTAAATGGTTTAAGACAGAAAATCAGAGAATGTTATGATGTTTATATTAACTTGATGACTGGTCCACTTGAAGGATGGGCTGATTATCCACATTGGGTTTTAGTTCAGTGCATTGACGATGACTACGTATATATCAATGATCCAGATCGCGGATCAATGATAAGACAGGAAAAATCTGATATGGAAAAGGCAATGGACTTAAATGGAAATCCGGATAGTATTATAGCCAAATAGGAATTTTATTTCCTATATATTTCTTTTTTAACAAAATCATGAACTATTTGTCCTGAGATTGGATCATTGAAATAACCTAAAGATTTTGATTTTCCTTTATACCAAATTTGTGTTTGCCAAACACGAGCCCATGGATTTTGATTTCTCATAGAATAAAAAGTACCCCTATATTTCCCAATTTGTTTTCCAAAAAAGGGGTTATTTTTTCCATAATATCTTCCTTTATGTGAATTTGAAATTTTTAATTTAGTTTTTTCAGAAAGTTTTTTACCAAAATTTGGACTCAATTTTCCTTTTTTACCATATTGTTGATTATTTTTCCCTGACAATTTAATTATGGTTTCGATTGAATGTTTACCATTAGATCCTCCTTCTTTGAGGTTATATCCATAATTATCATCAGTGGACTTATATTTTTTAATATATCCAATTTCGAGAGAATCTAAACTTAATTTGGATGTTGCATAATTTAGAACTTTGAATTGAAATGAAGATTTTCCAAATTTATTATATGAATTTTGTAAATGGATATTGTAATGAATATTCTTTTTTAATAATTTTAAATGGTCATTCCATCTATTCCAAGGTTTTTGAGTGGTTTGTCCAATATATATTTTTTTATTTACTAAGTTTTGAATTTTGTAGATATAACCATACATATTTTTTACTCCTTAAACGCCCTTTTACTCTAATTTTTACCCATCTTTAATAGGCGTGTAGGAGCGGAGTAAAAAGAACACTCCTACTTATTATATTATGTTTAAACTCATATTTAAATCTTTTGAAACCAAAGGAGGTTGTTACAACGTGCACTCCCCAATCCATAGTAACTTGTATTAAATGTGGTGAAATCTACAATACAGAAGTATTTGAATTCTATCCAACCTGTAGCTCAACCGAAGATAAATCTTCTCATTAATGAGGAGGGTGCTTTTTTTGTTCAATTTAAAATAATAAATAGGATCTTGAATATTTGTAATGAAGAATAAATTTATATTAAGATATTAATATAATATAATGTGTTATTATAAAAATTATTGACTATATAATGTATAAACCAATTACTTATGTTCTTTTAGCGATAATAATGATAATAATTCTTCTTTCTATCCTAGTTTATAATAGATATTCAATTTCAACAATTGGATTCATAGTTACACCTATTTTAACTATTTTTTTCATTATTATTTGGGATGGTTATAATTCTAAAAACAAAGAAGAAACTATTTTTTTAAACCTTAAATTAGAATTCTCTACTAATATTATTACTTTAATATTCAATTCTTCAAAGTTATTAGAAGAATTCAAGTTAAGTGAAAAAAAACAGCATGTGTAAGTCCATTAAAATCTTTAAACACGCAAATATGGGAATTATTAGTTTTCAATACTCCTAATATCCTTTTTAAAAACAATCTTTTAGGTGAATTATCAGGTTTTTATTTTTTAATTCATGAGATAAATGAAACAATGTTAAGTAGAGAAAATTTTAGAATTAATAATAGTGGTATGAGTAATTTTGGATCATCATTAATACTTTATGACGAAATTATTTTTTCATTAATTCAAAGATTTATCGCACACATAGAAATTATTTTAAATACAAAAGAGTTGAGAAAAGAATTGAATGGTGTTGAGAATTTAGAAACTCATTTAGCAACATTGAAATTACAAAGGGACAATATTATAAAGATTTTAGATAAATAAATTTAAATTTTAAACCATTTTTTACATTTAGGACAATAGTATTCAGTAACAATTATAGTTTTATATTTGCTCTGCTTTGGTTCTGAATTTTCATCTTTGGAACTTAAAGGACGAATAAATCTGTTCATTTGTCCTTTAAATCCGCAACGGGGACATTTGATATTTTCAGTCATTTTACTTCAAAATTAAGTAATTGGAACTATGATTTAATAGTTACTATTTATATTTTAAATTAAAAAAAAGTTAATTAACATCTTGAAACTTTAGACCATGACTTATCAAATATTAAACATTGTGCTTCATAAAAATTTTCAAATGTTCCCAGATGGTCCATAAATATCTTTATGGCCGTCTCAATGTCTTTAGGCATGAGATGTTCTGGAGTTAAAATTGTGACTTCGATTATCAGTTGCTCAGAATATTCATCATAATCTAATCCAAGTTTGATTGAATAGTCATTATCCATATAACAGTTAAGATTTTCCAATCGACATTCTAAAAAAGAGTATTTATCCTTGCTAACTTCGTTATCTTCAAATTTTAGCAATATCTTGGTACAACCTGGCTCAATTTCATTCATTTTAACATCTAAGAATTTTAACAATTTATCGCCTCTGTTGTATTATTATGAATTTGATAAAGCATATATCTTATTGAAAAAAACAGGGAGTTTGTGACGATTATCACTAAAAACCATCGTAGATTGCAAGTCTAAACAAAAAATATCAATCTATTTAATTATTATATAGATTTCAAGGATTCGTTAATCCCAAAAATTATAAATAATAATCCAATCCCGATTACAGAATAATATACCTGATTATGATTAGTATAGACAAGTATTGCTCCAATTAAAATTAATAGGAACCCTATGAAATAATATCTTATAGAATTTTTATTATATTTTGTGAGTTTCATAGTTTAAGGAGGAAAATTTTTTATCTAATTTAATGAGTATTTAGCATAACAATCAATTTATCAGTATTTAATACTTTAAATTTGAATATATATCCTGAAGGTATATTTTTTGGAGTAACAGAAGAAAGAATACTAATAGGATATTCATCTTCTTCTAAACCTTTATGCATCACTATATTTTCATTAAACCAATCTGAATCATTTTTATGTTTAAATTCAACTTGAATATCTGTAGTTGCATTGAACACGCTACAATCTTCAAAATTATCTAAAAAAGCTTTTTTAATATTTTCAAACATCTCATCAACCATAATTATCACGATAGGTAGTTATTTTTCATACTAAATATTTTTTATGGAAAATTAAACAAATGTTATTCGGTGTTGGTATGCCTTCTAGGATAATAAAAGAAAATTTAATTCGTTTTATTATTAATATCTCAAAGTCCCTGTTTTAATGTTTTAAATTTAAATTAGAAATGTTTGTTGTATTGGTACTTTATTTTTAGCCACGGCTGCGTTTTTATGGGAACATTGAACACTATTATATAATGATGCATCAAGATAACATTGTAATGATGCTTCTTTTGTTAGTATTGATTCTATATTTCTGTCGAGTAGGTGTATTCTTTGTAGGATTTTGGGCCAGTATCCTATTAGTTTCCAGTCTTCAGTTCTGTCCAAGTATAGATCTATTTTATTAATATATTCTATCTGTTCCCGCATAGACATGTAAAATCTATTAAATTCATTCCTTGTAAATACAATAACTTCCTCATGGTCTTGGAACATTTCAGGCTGCGATAATTCTGCTATTCTTCCATTAGGTATCCCTTCACTCATCATCATAATATCATCAACTCCATTGTTATTGTGGAATTGAATTTATGATATTTAGGTTATATTTGGGTTGAGTAAGAGACCTGTTGAAAAGTAATCTTTAAAATTAAAATTGTTAAAAACTACAAAAAGCTAGAATATTTTAAAAAAAAGTAACATTAAATATTAAATTCTCACCCACGATTTACATATTGGGCAATAATGTTCTACAATCATTTTATGTTTTTTAGTAGATCCTAATTCTGACTTGTTAAGTTTAGTATGTTCTGGACTACTAAAACGATTCATAGGCCCATTATAGCCACATCTGGGACATTTTATGTGTTCAGTCAAAATTATTGTCATACCAATAATTACCCGATTATCTTCTTTTTCATAGTGAACTTGTATATAAACATCAGCAGTTTCGGATTTGAAGTGATTTTGTAATTGTTCTTGAACTAAAAAACAAGATTTTTTATCACAGAGTTCATCATCGTAAAACATTAATGTTTCAATTATGTTTTTATCACTATTTCCTATAGGTTTAGCATTTATTCCAGGTTCTTTTGTTATTAATCCTTTATAATATAACATCTATTTTTCCCAAATAATGTTATATTTAATCCATTATTGCAATCCAATTATATTATTTAAAAAAAATAAAATATTATAAAATTTTATTTTTTCTTTTTGCTCTTTAGTTTTTGCCCACCTGAATCCTGAGGGTTAACTTTAGTATCACCATATTCTTTTTTATAAAGTTCTGGATCTTCTTTTTTAAGGAGATCAGGTGGTGCCCTTTCCTTCATGTCTTCTTCTGCTGAAGACCACATGTCCTCGCCCATTTCTTCCTTACTCATTTTCTTCTTTTTCTTTTCATCCATTTTAGATCAACTCCTTTTCACCAAATAAATAACTAAAAAAATTCCAATTTTTTGTAAAGTAAAATTTTTGCAAAAAATAACAAATATATTACAAATTCATCTTAACTATATCTATTACAATATATTACATTCTAAAACTATATAATTTTCGGTATAGGAAAATCGAATTAAAAAAATATTTTTTTGATAATTGAAGTTAAATTTTATTGAAAAAATAATTTTAGATAAAGTTAATCCTCGATTTTTATCCAGGTTTTACATTTTGGACAATAACATTCATCTTCCATTGGGTATTCCTTCACTCACTCTCATAATATCATCAACTCCATTGTTATTGTGGAATTGAATTTATGAAACCCAGAATATATCAGAGTTGAGTAAGAGCATATGAGAACTTAATAAAAAAAATATGTTTAAAAATATATCATAAAATTTTATTATTGATTTATATTCGTTCTTTGTATTCTAATTCTTTAAATTTGATTTTAAATTCTGTTCCAGAGCTTCTGTTGATTGTGAGTTCACCATCAATTTGTTCAATTAAATTATTTACCAGTAGAAGACCCAGAGTTTCTAAGTTGTTAAAATCAATATCTTCTTGTAATCCTATACCATTATCACGGATGATAAGTTCGTATTTATCATCTACAGTTTTGAGTGACACAAGAATTTCTCCTTTCATTCCATTGGGAAATGCATATTTTAAACTGTTAGATACGAGTTCACTCATTATGAGACCACATGGAACTGCAGTTTCCATATTTAAAGTTATATCTTCTACGTCAAATATTGGTTTAATATTGGTGTTTTCAATGTTGTAGGAATAAAATAAGTTTTTAACAAGGCTTTGAATGTAATCAACAAAATTGATATGGGCTAAATCTTTAGATATGTACAGTTTTTCATGTATCATGGCCATGGATTTAACCCGGTTTTGACTTTCTTTTAAGACATTCACAGCTTCCTCTTCATCCACATATTTTGTTTGCAAGCTGAGTAGGCTGGAGATGATTTGCATGTTATTTTTTACTCGGTGGTGTATTTCTTGAAGAAGAATATTTTTTTCCTTTAAAGATGATTTAATTTCATTTTCGGCGTTTTTACGTTCAGTTATATCACGAATGGCCTCAATAGCACCGTTAATATGACCATTACCATCATATAATGGTACTGCTTTTCCCCAAAGGGTACGATTAATCCCCTTTAAGGGTGCCTCTGTCTCAACTAAAATAACTTCTCCATTTCTTTCAAAAGAATCATAGTGCTTCTCGATATTTTCATCGGAATGAGTTACCAGATCAATTAATATTGGTCTTCGCATCCCGTAAAATGGCAGAGAATATTCATAATTTCCTTTTCCCATTATATCTTTAGCTTTGAACCCTGTTAAGTCCTCAATGGCACGGTTCCAAGCTATCACTTTCCCCTGGCTATTGATGGCAAATGTGGCATCAGGTAAAAAATCGATAATATCAAATAAACGCTTTTCCGATTCTACTAATACCCTTTCTACCTTATTTTTGTAGTTTAGCTCCTTTCCAGCTGCTGTAATGAGATTTTTGTTCTCGTTTAAGGTTATAACTTGTCGAATAATTACAAGAACAATGATGAATCCCACTCCCAGTTCAATGTACTCTAAATTTGGAGTTATTACGTTGTCATTAGCCCAGATAAGTAATGTAAATGCTATTAATACCCAAATAAGGGGCAGATAAGGGGTTAAATTAGATCTCTGGAACCAAACTCTTATCTGGGAAAATCTTTGGAAGTCAAATTTTTCTTCGCTAGCTTGTAAAAAGGCAGCTAATCCAACCAAAACAAAACTTAATATCCATCCAGTATCCAACAAGCCACCTGATACGTAGGTTCCTTGTAATGTTTGAAATGCGAAAATAGTGTCAGTACAGATCAAAACCAGAATACCCATACCCAAAAACAGTACCGACCCATAATTCTCATCAACCTTGCTGTAAAGCAGTCTTAATAGTACCAAAAGGAGTAAAAAATCTCCAATTATGTAAATTGCAGATACATTAGTAGTAAATAAGTTTTCTGGACTTGATAGGGTAGGTATAATTAAAAAAGTCCAAAAAATAAGACCAACAGTTATAATTACAGTTCCCATGTCTATAAATATTTTAAGTTTTTCACTGCGGGTAAAGGAAAATCTTGCTAGATAATAAATACCAAGGGCAAAAAGAGGATAAAAAGTTAAATAAAAAACATCAGCTACAGATGGAAAGGGGTTTTGCTGCAATCCTAGCTCCAATATTGCCCATAATATATCCCCAATAGCATAAACCATAAATGCAACGGTCATAATCATCCAAGCAATCTGCACTCGCAGACCTAGATGAGCAGAACGGATTGTCGCATAAAACAAAGTTAAAACAACCAATAAATCTATTACTACAGAGGTAATATCTCCAAGAAATGCCAGGGCAATGGAATCATTTCTCAACAATATTGAAATAACTGCAAAACTGATTACAAGAATAAATGCTAATATAAAAATATTTTTAACAGATATTAAAGTTTCATCATCCATATAAACCTCATTTTCTGAGTAATTTATTCAATCTAAATAACAATATTTAATTCCAAATAATAATATCTATATAAAAGCTTATTAACTTTTCATTAAAAAAATAGAATAAATCCAAAAATAGATCTAAATTTTCAACTAGTGCATTTTTTGCATAAGTTCAACTTCGTTAATCCGAACTTTTAGGAAGTATATTGTGTGGTTATTTAAGCACATTATCTTTGTTGCTATCTACAGCAAAATGGTCATGGATTTTCTGGGCAAGATTTCTGCTTATACCATTAACACAGGCAATATCATCCACACTCGCATTTTCAATATTTTTTATATCATTGAAATGTTTTAATAGTTTAATTTTCCGTTTGTGACCCACTCCAGGTATTTCATCCAGCACTGATCTTTCAAATTCCTTTGATCTCAATGTTTTATGGTAATTGATTGCGAATCTGTGTGCTTCATCACGGATTCTTTGAAGTAAAAGTAAAGCATCTGAATCACGTGGAAGAATTAATGGACTCGGAGTTTGTGGTATGAATACATGTTCAAATTCCTTTGCAAGACCTATAACCGGTACATCGTATACATCTAGTGATCTGAAAACATCTGTTGCAACGTTTAACTGGCCTTTTCCCCCATCAACCAGTACCAGATCTGGTGTTGGACCTTTGTCATCTGAAAGTTTGGAGTATCTTCTTTCAAGCATTTCTCTCATCATTGCATAATCATCAGGACCTTCTGTTTGGATTTTATATTTTCTGTAAGAACTTTTTTTAGGGGCACCATTCTCAAATACAACCATTGATCCAACAGCCATTTTACCGCCTATGTTTGATATATCAAATGCTTCTATTCTTTTTGGAATTCTAGGTATTCCAAGATATTTTTTTAGGTCAACAAGTGCTCCTTTAACCTCTTTTTGATGGTTTAATATTATTGAGGCGTTCTTGGAAACCATTCTAACAAGTCTGTATCCAACTCCTTCAATTGGTACTTCAATTGATACAGGTGCTTCCCTCTTCTCAGATAGCAATTCTTCAAGGAGTTGTTCATCTTCAACAATCTTTGGAATTATTATTTTAACTGGAACATGTCTTGGGCCTGTGTAGTACTGTTTTAGAAATGCTGATATTATTTTCTCTTCGGAGGTGTTTTCTGCTCCGCTCATTAAAAAATCATCTTTGCCAATTATCTTACCCTCACGCACAGAGAAAACAACTACACATGCTAGTTCACTATCAGATGCCGATGCAATAACATCTTGATCAAGGCTACGTGTAAATTCCATCTTCTGTTTTTCAAGAACATCTTCCACAGAATTTAGTTGATCCCTTAAAACTGCTGCCTTTTCATATTCATGTTTTTGAGCTGCTTCTTGCATTTCTAACTTCAAAGCATCTATGATTTCATCATATTTACCTTCAAAGAAAAATGAGATATTATCAACTAATTTTTTATATTCTTGCTCTGTAATCCTTTTATCACAGGGAGCATTACAAAGCTCAATCTGATAGTTCAGGCAAGGACCATCCATTTTTTTACAATCTCTTACTTTAAATAGTCCTTTGAGAAATTTTACCAGTTTTCTAAGTGCAAATGCTTCTGGAAAGGGCCCATAATAATAAGATCCGTCGTCTAGAACCCTTCGTGTAATAAGGACTCTGGGAAATGTTTCATTGGTAACTTTAATATATGGATATCGCTTATCGTCCTTTAATCTTATATTATAACGAGGCATATGCTTTTTTATAAGATTAGACTCTAATATAAGTGCCTCTTTTTCCGTATCAGTTACCATATACTCCAAATGATTAAAATGATTCATTAACACCCGGGTTTTAGGATCTAAATCTTTTCTAAAGTATGATTTAACCCTCTTTTTAAGGGATTTTGCCTTTCCAATGTATATAATACGATCAGCAGAGTCCATCATAAGGTACACTCCAGGTACCAGTGGAAGATCGTCTGGATCATTACTTTTTATAGCCAAAACTTTTCATCTCACATAAGTTAATATTATAGCGTTTCATCTGATTCAAATAATTATCAAAAAATTAATATAATTTATATAGAACAGTGGGTTTTAAAATCTATTACATTTTCATACATTATGGCTTGATATCATTTCTAATATCATGGTATGCAACTTCGGGCCTTTTAGTTGCGAATGAATCATCTAGATCATTACAAATATCCCTTGCCATATCTATTGGTATTCCCAGTGCCATGTAATTGGTTGGAAACCATGAATTGCCTGTTGGATCAACAGGACCAATGAAAGCTGTGTTTTTAGGGGCTTTTTCGGACATTCCTGCAGGATATGTTACAAATGTGGCACATGAAGGTCCGAATGGAGCTATAATGGATTTGAATGGATCCTCTAATCTGAAGTGTATTAGGCTGCATAAGTTTCTGATCTGTTCACCGCTACCAAAGCATAGAACTGATTTAACATCATAATCTTCTTCCATTTCTTCTAGAGGGCTAATAATTAGGTATTTTCCAGGTGGTGTTATTTTACCCACTGCTTCCTGTACTTTTTCCATGATCTCAGGACTGGCCTTTAAATATTCGGCATCACCATTCCTGAATTCTTTTTTTCCAGTAGATACAAAGTATTTGATGAATGGGGAAATTCTTCCAAATCCAAACCATGTGATCCCTCCAAGACAACACCCCCTAAGGGATTGTTTGCCCAGGAAGAGTTTTGGAATCTTATCATCAACAGCAGCCATTGAATGGTTTTTGCTGTACATTGATCAATTGATGACATGGACACTGAACCTTCCAGGATGGTTTCTGAACCATAAACTGCTAAAGGTCTAGTTTCAAGACGTCCTGCTTTCTTTAAAGCCTTATCAATTTCAATAAGAGTATTTTTGGAATTATCAGACAAGTTAAATCGCCCATTTTATTAATTTTATATTTATAAAATTATGTGTTTTGTTAATCTCTGAAGATTTATATAACATGAGGAGAGATATAAAATTTGTTTAATCATGTATAAATAAAATTTATTCATATAGTTAGATAGTGTCTATATCATTTACTCAAAGTTGCTTTTAATTTGAGAATTGAAAAAATAACATTATATAATATTTTTAACATCATTTATTTATTTTTCTTTAAACCAACTTGAAATTAAAAATTTTCACTAGGATGTATTAAATTATTTATATCTACTTTAAAATAATTATATTATTAAATTATTTAATTAAACAGATCAAAAGATGTGGTAAAAAATGGTAGATATTATTTTAAAATATGAACATAAGGAATCAGTTAAAGATGTGCCTTTTGAAGCTAGGTGGTTCATATATTTTTCAATAGAGAAAAGCTTTGGTGAGAACCTTGCAATGCTTGAGGAATATTTAAAAGTTTGGAATATCGAAAATCCAAATGCTAAAACTTATTTTAGTAAAGCAATAGAAAAGGGTGATAAAACTTATTTCGCCATAACAATCGAATTCGACTATCCTACATATCTAAACGATGAAATTGTAGATACATTAATAGAAGAAACTAAACAAGATTTTGCTACATTTTTCAACCAAAAAATTATAGAATTGAAATTAGGTCCATTTTTTTAAAAATAAATTATTAATTGGCAAAAATAAATTATTTTTGGGGTAGATTTACTCTTTATTTTTTCCATTTTTAGTTTTTGATGAATGTCGTGATGTTCATGGAAGTTTCTATAAGCTTCATTTACTTATATGTCGGTATTTGATTTGTGGTGATACGGCGAAGACTTTTCCCCATTAAATAATCTGTCAAAAAAAAACTCCCCATCCTATCTTATACACCGAACTTACCATAACTGGAAACAGAACGAATACTCAATAAAATTAGTTAATGTCTCAACAACATAATCTACGTTAACTGTCGGACTAATGAAAAAAATGGACTGATTTTAAGAAAATTTTAGATGCTACAGATAAATTAGTTTATGAATTGTATCGTTTGACAGTAGATGAAACAAGATTATAGAGGGGAGTTTGAATTAAATCAGAGGTGGTTGTAATGGTAAAAGTAGGATTAGTATTAAACTTTGATGAAAACAAATATTTGGCAAAAACCATAGAATTACTTGATTATCCTGTTTCTGGAGACTGGTTAATCTTAGATGATAAAAAATATGAAGTAATAAGAAGAACATTTTTCTATCCCTCAAAGGGGTTTGTTAAAATACATTTAAAGAAAGCAGATGGATCTGTTGTAGACCATATTGATCAATATATCCAAGAATTAGTTAAAAACGGTTGGAAACTTTTTACAGACGATTAAAAATAATAATACGATTGTATAAAAGCAAAAGTGAATAAAAAAATTGAATTTGGAATAAATTTTGTAATTGAAAGTTCTATTGCTTTACAAAAGAATTAGGAATTAATTTCAGGGTTTTAGAATCTGCCCCTACCCCTACCTCCAATTAAAACTCCTATTACTCCGCCTATTGCACCGATAACTGCAAGAATAATTATATCCGTTAAACCTGCTCCAACTCCAAATCCAATTAAAGCAAGTATAAATAATATTATTGCTGCAACTATACCAACAAGTGCCCCATGTATAGCTCCATTTACATAGTCTCCGCCTACCATGTAACCAACATATATAGTAGCTATTAAGAATCCAATGAATGCTCCCGATGCTGATATCAACCCAAGGACAAAACCAAGAATTATTGCAATTACTACACCAATTATTACAGTATTCCATCTTACATAAACCATCTTCATCCTCCATTATTTTTATTATGATTAAGAAGATAATATATTAATAAATTTTTAATAAATATTCATTGCGTCTCCTAATTTTATCTTTTATTTTTACCTTCGGCTTCTTTAGCTTTCCCCTTTATTTCTCCTTCCATCTCTTTAACTTTCCCTTTTATTTCTCCTTCCATCTCTTTAGCTTTACCTTTTATTTCTCCTTTCATTTCCTTAGCTTTTCCTTTAATTTCACCTGTTTTTTCACTCATTTAGAATTCCTCCATAATAGTTTTAAATACTTAATTCATAATAGTATATTTTCTATTTTGATGATGTGTTGTTGTCTAGATTTTGATACCAACCTTTACCGGTGCCTCCCATGAGTTTTGGAAGTATAAAACTTCGCATAACTGTTTTAAACATGACCTTGAACATGTGACGATGGTTCATGAGATATTTAGGTCTTGCATAAAATTTTAAATATGCTATAGCCAGTTTTCTTTCAACCATCTTCTTATTTAAACCCATTTCATCATACTTCAAAACTGGTTTAAGTACAGTGTATTCATCCCAGTCATCATTGTCTATTAAATCTTTTTCTTTGAGTTCATTGTAGATAGGTGTTCCAGGGAATGGTGTAAGTATAGAATATTGTGAGTAGTCTGAATCAAGTTTTGTTGAGAAATCTATGGTCTTATTCATATCGTCTTCGGTTTCTCCAGGATATCCTAATATAAATGAGGTTAAAACTTCTAGATCCACATTTTTAGCACTTTTAACTGCATCTTCCGCTTGTTTTAATGTTATACCCTTTTTCATTAGGTCCAATATACGTTGTGACCCTGATTCTACACCGTAGTAAATAGTTTTTAATCCTGCACTTTTCATGTTTTGAAGTAAATTTTGGTCTACACTGTCAACCCGAGATGATGCAACGAAGCTTAAATCTAGATCTCTGGCTTTAATTTCATCGGCAATATCATTAGCCCTTCTCTTATTAAGCATGAATGTGTCGTCCATAAATCCTATATCATTTATCCTGTATTGGTCTATTAATTCTTCAATTTCATCTACGACGTTGTCTGGACTACGTGATCGGAACTTTTTACCCATGATAAGTGATGATGAACAGTAGTTACAGTTGTAAACACAACCTCTGCTGGTTATTATCCCTCCAGTCTGTTCTTTAGAAGCACCATAGGAACCAAATGGAACCAAATGTCTTGCAGGGAACGGTAATGAATCAAGATCCTTTATTAAAGGCCGTTTTTGTGTAGTTTTTAAATTTCCATTCTTTAAATCCTTGTAAAATATTCCTTTAACGTCCTCAAGATCGTGGCTACTTTCGGTGGAATGGTTGGCTAAATCTACCATTGTTTCTTCTCCCTCACCTATAACTACTACATCTAAGTTTTCTGAACTTTTTAAGGTTTCAGATGGCATGAAAGTAGTGTGGGGTCCACCTATTACAGTTAATGAATTGGGTAGAATGTTTTTGATTAATTCCACGTATTTCAAGGCGCTTTTTATAGTAGATGTGGTTGCTGTAACACCTACTATTTGTGGATTAAGCTTTTCTGCCAACTCAGAAACCTTTTCGTAGCCCATCTGGAGAAGATCATCATCTACAATTTTGACTGAGTAAGATTCTTTCTCAAGTGATGATGCCAGGTACATAAGATTTGTGGGGGGGGTTATGAAACCAAGTGAATTTTTTAATGCATTTTCATCGTAAGGATTTATAAGCAGTACATCAATTTTTTTAGTCATTTTATACCTTTTTTTAGTTATCAATCAAGAGCCTATCTGAAATTTATAAAACTTTTTTTATCATATTTGAATTTTCTATGTTTATGGCATAAACACAGAGGATAACTCTCGTTATCCCTAAAAAATCCCTAAAAACCTTAAAACAACTACAATAATAATTATGACGATAATATAATAGAGAATGCTATTCATCTTCTATCACTCCTATATTCACTTTTGACTTATTTCACCATAAATGTTGTCTTAATCTCTCCTATCCCTATCATCCCTTCGATCATCATCTCTTCTTTCATCTCTACGATCTCCGTCCCTTCGGCCGCCATAGTTTCTGCGGTTTCTACGGTTTAATAATAATATTAGAGAGCCAATTAAACCACCTATTGCGCCTGCGACTATTACCAGTATTAATTCTGGTGCTGAGTTTAATGGGACATAAGTTGATAATTGTGAAGAGAATGCAGCTATCTGACCTTTGAATAAACTTAGTATCCATAAGATTATTGCACCTGCAACTCCCATAAGTGCTCCGTTGATCACACCATCAATAATGTCACCATATGATATGTATCCAACGATTATACCTGCGAGTAGAAAACCAAATATTGCAACTGGCAATCCAATAACTGATCCTACACCCAAAATTGATAAAACTACAGTAATTATAATTGCTAAAATAAAACCTTCAACTATCGCTCCAACACTTACCATATAAATCATCCTCCATAAAAAGAAATTATTTTAGTTAATATCAATTTTATGTATTTCTTTTTCTATTTTAGGCAGTTTAATGGTTAAAACAGAATCTTGGAATTTAGCTGATGCTTCTTTAACCTTTATTTCAGAAGGAAGTTTTATTGTTCTCTTTGTTTCGCCGTAACTCCTTTCTTTTTGGATGTAATTGATGTCTTCATCTTCACTTTCCTCTTCAAACTTTGCCATGATATCTATACTTTCACCTGCAATTCCAATTTCAATGTTCTCCTTTTTCACAGCAGGAAGGTCTATTTTTAGTATTATACTATCATTGGTTTCCATAATGTCTGCTGGTGGTTTTTGGAGAGCTGTTGTGTAATCAGATAGAGTTTTTCCAACTTCTACTTGCTTAACTTTAATAGCATTCATTATGTCATTCAACAACTTCTCTGCCTGCGTCCTCTTTTTCCCAACTTCTTCTTGCATTTCATCAGATTTATCTTGGGCATTTTCTTTCATTTCATTTACACTATCAGCAACATCATCTTTTTTATCAGAAACACTAGATTTGATGTCACCCATTTTCTCTTTCATTTCATC
>NZ_JAIOUQ010000005.1:0-9562 GCF_019931065.1 Methanobacterium spitsbergense
CTAAAAACAAGAACAAAAAAAAATTCGAAAAAAGTTAATTATGAGACAGCCTCAAGTTTAAATAAATAAAAGGTGAAAAAATGAATACTTACAGAAAGACCGCAATAATTGTGGGAGTATTATTTATAGTTGCGACGGTTGCATCTATATTAGGCTCGGTTTTTTTAGGCTCGATTTTAGAAGCTCCCAATTATCTTATTAGCGTTTCTGCGCATGGAAACCAAATGATAATAGCAGTGATATTTTTCTTAATAGCTGCAATTTCTGCTTTTGCTACTTCATTTATGTTGTTTCCATTACTTAGAAGGCACATTGAAAGTTTAGCTATGGGTTATGTTGGTTTAAGATTATTTGAGAACGTTTTCTATATTGTTGGTACTATAGGTCTTCTTATGATGTTAACAGTAAGCCAGAAATATGTGGCAGGTGCAGTTGATGCTTCATATTACCAATCTTTAGGGACATTACTGCTGGCATTACAAAATTGGTCTGTGTTGATTGGGACTTTAATCTTCTTTGGTTTAGGAAGTATGACTCTCAATTATGTATTGTATCAATCCAAACTAATTCCTCGATGGTTATCAGTTTGGGGATTAATTGGAGCTGCAATAGTATTATTATATGGATCACTTGGTATTTTTGGTCTTGGAATGGGATTAACTTCCCCATTTGCAGTATTAGCCATTCCCATAGCTTTGCAGGAAATGGTATTTGCAGTATGGCTTATAGTTAAAGGATTTAATAAGTCTGCAATTGCTCCAGATTTACAAAATAATTAACTAGAAAAGGTACATTTGAATAGTGTGAAAATCATGAAAGCAGTTATATGTACAAAATACGGCCCACCAGAAGTTCTTCAACTTAGAAAAGTGGAAAAACCTGTTCCCAAGGATAATGAAGTACTGATAAAAGTTTATGCGACAACAGTGCATAGGGGGGATACGATAATGCGTAGTTTAAATATCCCTGGTCGTCGCTGGCAAGTGCTTCTTGCAAGGATATTTTTAGGGATTAGAAAACCTAAAAAAGCTATACTGGGGATGGAGTTATCTGGGAAAATTGAAGTTATAGGCAAAGATGTGAGGCTGTTTAAGGAAGGAGACGAAGTTTTTGCATCAACAGTTTGGGCAGGTTTTGGAGGATATGCCGAATACAAATGTATGCCTGAAGACGGAACACTGGCAATAAAACCGGCCAACATGACATTTGAGGAAGCTGCTGTTATCCCTTCAGGAGGAA
Source organism: Methanobacterium spitsbergense (assembly GCF_019931065.1). NCBI lineage: Archaea > Methanobacteriati > Methanobacteriota > Methanobacteria > Methanobacteriales > Methanobacteriaceae > Methanobacterium > Methanobacterium spitsbergense. The sequence goes on from NZ_JAIOUQ010000005.1 coordinate 1,240, forward strand.
TTACAACCTTGGGTATTATTAGAATGGCAAATATCCAGAGTGGACAGAAAGTTCTTATTTATGGTGCTTCAGGTAGTGTGGGGACATTTGCAGTACAGCTTGCCAAGTTACTGGGAGCAGAAGTTACAGGAGTTTGTAGTACCACTAATTTGGAAATGGTAAAATCATTAGGAGCCGATAAGGTGATTGATTATACGGAAGACGATTTTACCCAAAAAAGTGAAAAATATGATGTTATATTTGACGCTGTAGCTAAGATTCCACCTAAACAGGCCAAAAAATCTCTGAAGAAAACAGGAATCTATCTCAACATACATATTTCTTCAGATAAAATAAAGACAAAAAATGTTATCTCCCTTCTCAAGGATCTTAAAGAGATTATTGAGGCAGGGAAGATAAGAGCAGTTATTGATAGATCTTATTCCATAGATCAAATTGTCGAGGCCCACAGATATGTCGACAAAGGACATAAAAAGGGGAATGTAGTCATTATCTTTGAACAATAGAAGGTGAAAAAATGGAAAATAATGTAAATGGTCTCAAAGAATCGTTACCAATGAAATCTCTTTTGATATTGTACTCATACCATCACCATAACACTGAAAAAGTAGCTAAAGTATTCGCTAAAGTACTTGATGCAGAAATAAAAACGCCAAAGGAAATTAAACCTGAAGAACTTCAAAAATATGATTTCATAGGATTTGGTTCAGGAATATATAGTGCCAAACACGATGAATCTCTGCTTAACCTAGCAGATTCACTACCCCGAGTTACTAACAAAAAAGCATTCATTTTCTCTACAGCAGGAATAACAGGAAAATCTAAAGCTTCTAACGATCACACTACTCTCAGGGAAAAATTAGAATCTAAAGGCTACCTAATTGTTGATGAATTTCAATGTAAAGGTTTTAATACCAATAGTTTTCTTAAGCTTTTTGGGGGAATGAATAAGGGCAGACCCAATGATAAAGACCTTAAAAATGCAGAAGACTTTGCTTTGAAAGTAAAAGAAAACAACATACAAAAGGATAATTAAGGTAGAAAATTATAGATCTAAAAATAGAATGAAAAAAGTGGATAAGAAAATAAAATCAATTCATGAGTCAATTAAAATGAATCTATCAACAGATAATCATGTTTAAAAATAATCCAAAAAGGAATTTATCATGAATATTGAAATTTATTATTTTTCTGGAACTGGTAATTCACTTGCAGTAGCAAGGGAAATCTCTGAAAAAACCAATGGTAAACTGATACCCATCCCTACAGTTATGAATCACGACCATATAACAACCAATGCAGATGTGATCGGGATTATATTCCCAGTTTATTACACAGGAATTATTAATATCCCACTTATTGTCCAGAGATTTGTTATGAAACTCGAAAACATTAATAAACCTTATATCTTTGCAGTCTGTACCTATGGCGGCGGATTTGGCACAACATTAAAACTGTTGGATAAAATGATCAATTCACGGGGCGGTCGGCTTTCATCAGGATTTGGAGTTCACATGCCCCAAAACGCCTTCACCAAGCCTTTTGAAAACAAAGAGAAATTATATCAAGACTGGAAAAAGGAGAAACTTGCCACAATTTGTGAATGTGTTTTGGCCAAGCAAGAATACAAATTCGACACTGATAGTATTCTAATCAAACCAGTGGTTAACATTTTAGAACGAATTATGAAAACTGCTATTTTTAAACCCATATTCTTAAAATCAATGTCCAATACAGCAGGATTTAAGAAAAATCCTAATCTCCCAGCAGAGGAAATAATACACCTAATGGACAACAGTTATCATACAGACGAGAACTGTAAAAACTGCACTACCTGTGCCAAGATTTGCCCCGTACATAATATTAAATTAGTTGAGGGTAAACCCGTATGGCAACATCATTGTGAAACCTGATTAGCATGCATAAAATGGTGCCCGCAAAATGCTATCCATGGATATGGTGAATTTCCTAAAAGTTATCATCACCATGATGTAATGATTTCAGACATGCAGCAGAATAAATAATATTTCAAATCATCCTAAATAGTTTTTAAAACAATATTATACTTTTAAAAAATAAATTAACTCAGTAAAATATTAATTTATGTATGAACTATAACCATCTATTCTAATTAAAAATATTGATAATTAAAGGGGTAAAATTTTAATGGATATAAAAAAGTTGTTAGGGATGGGTAAACCAGATATTAAAAAAATGGAAAAGGATAAAGACATTAAAGGACTCATGAATTTACTTAAATACACAAATGATGAGTCAGTTCGAAGGGACGCTGCTTTTGCTATTGATAAAATTACTGATTCAAGCATAACGGAACATCCCAATTTAAACGAAGAAAATTCATATTTACAAAGTAAAAGCGAAGAATATGAGGGTGAAATTGGAGAAAATTCGGTTGAAAAGCTCATAGATTCACTAAAAGATGAAGATTGGAATGTGCGAAAGACAGTGCCAAGGCTCTTAGCGAAATTGGTCAATCTGCAGTTGAACCGCTCATTAATGCATTAAAAGATGATGAGTGGCGTGTAAGATGGCAGGCTGCAGAAACACTTGGCGAAATAGGGGATGTCCGTACAATCAAACCTCTCATAAATATATTAAAAGATGAAAATAATGGTGTTAGAAGTAATTCTATTATTTCTCTTGTTAAAATAGGAGAACCTGCAGTGGAACTTCTCATTAATGCATTAAAAGATAAAGAATGGCAAATGAAAGGGTATGCTGCAGAAACCCTTGGTGAAATAGGAGATGTAAATGCAGTTATACCTCTCATAAGCACATTAAAAGATGAAAATCCGTGGGTGAGAATGTCTGCTGCCAATGCTCTGGGTAATATTGGAGATGCTCGTGCAATAGAACCACTCAAAAAAGTATTAAACGATAAAGTCAATGATGTTCAAATAACAGCTGCCAAAACTCTTGACAAACTTCTCATATAACAATATCAAGAGGTTATATAAGTGATATAATAAATGTTAGCAAAAATAGCATAAAAATTAAAGCTAATAGAGTATAAATTTAACCTGTAAATAATCTTCTATTTGTCCCCAATTCGGATTTTATTCCTCTTTAAGGAATTGTTTTATTTCTTGTGCAATGATTTCGGGGTGAAATTTATTCTATTAATAATAGAGTAAACATGCGTAACTCATTGAGATTTTTACTGGTTTGAACCTCTAATTCTAATCCTGCATTTTTAACTGTTTTAAAGACATCAATGCCCGATGCCTCCATTGAAGGTCTGGATTCAGAAGCATATTTACAAGATAAAATACCATCTTCAACTACACATTTATCACAACTTGTACAGGGGCCACAAAACCCATATACAAATGACTTGTAATATCCTGATAAAAATGCATGTTTTTCTATCTCAAACAAGGATCTGCGTATATCTTTTAAAACTTTAGGAAATAAATCATCCCTATTTTCAGTATCATATCTGTTAAATAGAGTTGATCCCTTGTATCCAATTAAAAATGCTTTAGAATACTCATTAAGCACTTTTTTGGTATCTTCTGGTTTTGGACTATAAGGTGGGCATGATAATTTTTTAGCGTAATTAGGACATCCAAACTGACATTTTAATCTAACCCAATTCTCAACCACAACTTCTTCGGGATTAATGGGTAAAACTATGCTTGCCCCATCTTTAATTGCCATATTTTTTATTTCTGCTTCTAAAATATTGAATGATTTCACCATAAAACACACCCATTAAAAAATTAAACATTTTCATCCTTTCAAGCTTATAGAAAAGTTTGATATTGTCTTAAATATATTTCATTTCATCTAATATCAATATAAATTTGAGTTATTTGCCGGTTTTAAACTTAAAACTGGTTGTAGTAATAAATGATTTCTTCACTTCAATCACTATCAATTTTGTTAAAATATTATATTAATATATATTATTTATACAATCTTGATCTTAAGCATATATATTCTTTGTTTTGAAAAGGGATGATAGAATAATCGGGGTGGACAAATTTCTTTTTATTATTACATGTTGATTTATGAAATAACAATAATTTATTTAGTATATTCCATTCTAAATCCAAAATTAAATTATATTTAACATAAAATCCATTTTTTTTACTAAATAAATATAAAGTTCAAATTATAATCAAAACCTATTCATTAAAAATTTATTATATCATTTTTTATCAGTTTAAATCACATTTCAATAGGTTAATAGTAGAGTTGAATGGAATTGAAATAATATCGTTGCTGTTGCTGTATATGAATTAATTAAATGCCGTATCTCATCTGTATTTAATTCATTTAATTATTCTTTAAAAAATAATTTTTATGAAAAATTTATTTCATTTGAAGTATAGAGTATAGTAAGTGATGAATCAGATTTTAACTTGTATTAAAAAAAGGATCCAGAGGTTTAAAAATTATGGATATCAGAGGTTTATATCTTATCGAGGGCAATACTAACCCAGATTTTGTTGAGTTGGAAAATAGAGGATTAACAACTGTATTTTATAAAGACAGTTTCTTGTTGAAGGATTATACAGTGTGTAAAAAAAATTTGAACAATCTGATAAACGATTTAGAACATACCAATCTAAAATTGATAATTAACATCAATGGATTCAAAGCTTCGGATCAATCTTCTCTAGTGGATCCAACTAACAATCAACATAGAAACACGTTAAAACAGGCCATTTTACAGTTACTCCAAGACTTTCCCGTTATTATGGGTATTTCCTTCGATGACTTCCATTGGCATTCATGGGATGGTTATACGGATGATCAGAAATCAACAATATTGGCAGAATTTGCAAAGGAAATGTCAGAAACCATACATAAACTGAATCCCTCTGTGGAAGTTTCTGCTTCACTAAACTGGAAAACCCAAACACTTCAAACAACTGCTGAAGAACTTGATTTTATAATCCCAAAAATCAATATTAGCAACAGCAATGGCATACCCCTTTCTAAGTCTATAAAAACTCTTATTGAAGAAACTCAAAAGAGAATGGTTATAGAATTATTAACCTATGATACTGCTGTAAATCTCAAACCAAGAAAACTTTCAGACATTTACAACGAGATTTCGACAGTAATAGGCATTAACGGTCCAAATTACTGTCTAAATGGATCTCCATTGATACCATTTGGTTTAGGATTTCCAAAGAGGGATTATTCATTCACAGAGGTAAATATAGATTTAAATCTGGTTTCTAAAAAGAAAACCATTACAGAAAAGTCGAGTAGAATACTGACAATAAATTTCTTAGACCAAAACAACAATCCTCTTTCTGATGATCTGTTAAAAACCATTGCAGGCAAGTATAAAATTATTGACCAGTCCACAGGAAAAATTATTAAGGATTTTACCAGTTTCACCCCAGATGATTCGGTTTATGAATTAGCACTTACAAGCGAGGATAATAGGATTATAAATCCAGATGTCTCCCAAGAAAATCATATAATAACAGTTTCCATAGTATATGGTAATGGTAAAACTGAGAACAATGAATTAACACTCACCATCTTAAATCTCACAGGGATAGAGTGAACTACCCCTCCTTTCTGAAGGGGTTTCTTCCTTCATTGAATCCACTTTTGTGGTTTTCTCAGAGAAGCTTTAATTTCCGTAGTTCCTAAGGTACTGATTAAATTTTGCTTATCCAAAGCAAAATCGCGTATATTAACTGCTGCATTGACATCCTGTTTTCTGTCAGGGGATTAAATTGTATAATGGATCTATGTACTCTGAAATGTTTTAAATTTCTTTCCAAATTTTTTTAACTTATTTCCAATTCAATTATCCTTTTTTAAGGAGGGATAGTTTGTTTTCTTCTCCTTATTTGTCAATATAATACAAATCCTACAATCAGTTAAGAATTAATTTTTTTTCTATTCTGATTTTTGTCTTTTTGTCATGATACGTGTTGCTTTTACAGATTCCCAATATGCTAAATTTTTTATAGCACACATCACTTTTTCAATTTCAGCATCATCTTTTTCAGTCCACTTCTTGCCTGCATTTTCATAAATGAACCTGAAATATCCTTTTAAAAAATCAGCGGCTATTAAATATTCTTTTTTTGCTTTTTTTAGTTCTAATTCATATTCATTATCTTCCTGTAAATCCATAAATCATATTCCCCCTAGTTATGCATTTAATTAAATTTATCCAGGTAGTATGATAATTCTATTTGAAAATAATGAAATTTTATTTTTATATATCATATATTACCTATGGATTTAATTTAAATGTTTTCAAAATAATTTTAGGATAAAATTAGATTAATTCCATCGTTTTTTTGAAATTAAAGTGTAAATAGAAAGATTATTAACAATTTCTAGATTTTATGTTGTTAGATTAACTTAAATGTGTTTAAAAACAAATCTAATACCGGTGGTATTTTATGGAAAAGTATGTTGTATCAGATTATATAAAAAATTTTGTTTTAAATAATTTTGACAATATTGAAGGATTGAGTGGTGATCGTAGCGAAGAATTTATTGAAAAGTTTAATGAAGTAATTGATAAAAACGAGGATGAAATTTATTTCAGGATGCTTGAAATAAAAGATAAAAAAACTAAGGAAATGGATGATCTTGAAATAAAATGTAATGAAGAAAATTTTGAAGACATTTTAAATGATTATTCAGCAATATTTTTAATTTCTAAAAAATATTTTTATATAGCTTATGTGGGAATTTTCAAAGATGCAGATCTAGATTACCCTAAATTTGATAAAGAAACTTATTCTCAGTTCAGTTCCGGGGTTTATATTCCGTTTGAGAAATGATTTAGTCGTTTTTTACCATTTAATTCATTTAAATTCTTATTTTTTGAATATTCTATATTCAGTGATTAAGAGTTAAACACTAAAAAATAATTGATAATATTTCTATATTTTAAAAAAGAATTTGTTAAATATCTTCTAACAGAACTTTGGAAGATTTTCTAAATTATCTTCAGTTGATGAATCCCTGTCAGTACGGATATACTCTGTTCCGCCTATGTTAACTACTTCTACTATAGCCCCTCCACACCATCTACCATCTTTTTTAATCATTGTACCAATGTTATAACCCTTATTTATGCTATCGATAACTGCTGTTACAGTCCATGTTTTTTCTAATCCATATACAACTTCGCTATCTTTGTATATTCTGACAGATTCGATATGGTTATCTTTGTAACAAACTTCTGAAATCCAATAGTCAACTTTATCTACCATTATACCCCCTGAATATTATTTTCTTTGCTAAAAGATCATTTTTTATTCATATTTATACTGTAAACTACTAAATATTATGAGAAACATTTGGATCACAATAAAAAAAATTATATATTTTGATTATCATGTCGGATCAATACCCTAAATAATAAAAATATACTTATTTTTTTTATTTGTCCTAAAGCGGTACTGTAGATACTAGCACACCATGAACAATCCATTTCATATAACTGTATCCCACAGGGTAACATGACTTTAACATTAATTCACTTTTCCCATAAGTTTTAAAATGACTTATAAGTTGATAATTATATTTAGTTTCATGGGATACAACCCTATATGTGCTCTTTTTCTTGCTTGTGTAATCTTTAATGATTATTGTGTCCCCATAGTTTAACAGATTTATATATCTCAGTACTGCTGAATATGTTGTACGATGTCCTATAAATGCACATTGACCTGGTGTTCCAAAATATGCACCGTTAGGATAATGATATACTGCATTATAATGATTAAGTGTATCAGCATGTATTGTTGGACTGATTCCAAGTTTTGGAATGATTAATTGAGCATTATACTTCAATAAATTGGTAGTTCCTGTTTTGAATTTAGTTGTGTAAGTTGCTGTTAATGTATTTCCTTCTCGATTCGCTATACAATAACGTTTTAATGAAAGTGTATATGTTGTGTATTTGTGTAAGGGTGAGTGGTCAATATACATTTTATTATCTTGGATTGTATAAGTTACAGGTATAACTGTCCCTCTGCTGTTTCTAAGTTGAATTAACTGTTTATTTGGGTTTTTTATTATTCTGTTAAAATTTATTACAATAAGCTTAGTAGTAGGAATGTTCACTGCATTATTAATTGGATTAGTACTGGTTACTTGTGGTGGATTTAATGACACCAAATTTTTAACATTGTTATAAGATGTAGATGAATTTATTTTAGTAGATGTATGGTTGGTTTCTACGGATACAGCAGATACCGCCCCTGCTAAAACTAATACTGAAATAAATAGTACTGAAAAAATTAATAAAAACTTTTTCAAATTTATTTTCCCCTCCATATATAATCCCTCCCTATAATATATC
>NZ_JAIOUQ010000005.1:9662-72695 GCF_019931065.1 Methanobacterium spitsbergense
TCTTCAATTATATCTCTTCAATTATATCTCTTCAATTATATCTCTTCAATTATATCTCTTCAATTATATATCTTCAATCTATTTTTTATTGTATATTGTTTTTTTGATTTCAATTATAAAAGTACTTTCAAATCAAGACAATCATTTTGATGATGTTTTCTCAAAAATATATAAAAATCATCGAAAAAAATATCTTTTATATCCCTTGAATTTATCATTTAATACTAAATCAAGTCTTTAATCTATTTTATGATAATCCAAGGGTTTATGGATATTATTAGTCCCATTTTCCAACTAAACATGACTTTTAATAGAATCCATGTTGGTACAAAACAGAAGGAAATGAATTAAAAGAACAGATCTGGAATGCTGTCAATTATCCTGTCCAAGGAGCAGATGGAAATGTTGCATATATCCTCCACAGGGTTGTTGACATTAAAGATTCGATCCCACCTGAGAAAAAAGAAAACAAATACCCCTCAATCAGCCTATCACTCCATAGAGGAAAGAAATAAGCAGGTTTGAAGAAGTTTTACGTGACTATGAGAAAAAATTTCGCAGATTATGTGAATCTGGCTTATTTTATGATCAGGTTTGTTTGGTGTGATATACTGGAATATGGACAATAAGATCGTTGATGCCAACGATAAATTCCTTGAGATAGTTGGTTACACGTGCAGTGAACTGGAAAATGGTAAACTAGATTGGTTTAAAATGACCCTGCAGAGTATAGATATACAGATGAAAATTTCATTAAGGAGCTTAAAGCCTATGGAGCTAATAAAAATCCTTTTGAAAAGGTATATATCCATAAGGACGGCACACAACTACCAAATAAAAGCATGTGCCCTGCTTGACGAAGCTTGTTTTAATGGAGTAGTTCTTATTTTAGATATTACCGAACGTGAAGATATGGAAAAGGCACTCAAAAAAAGTGAAGAAGAACATAAACATCTTGTTAACTATGCCCATACAGCCATATATGAAATTGGTTTTAAGGACCAAACTTCAAAAAGTGTAAACGAAGCATTTAGCAAATTGTTAAGTTATTCTAAAGAAGAACTTTTAGCAATAATTCCCTTTGATATTTTAGATGATGAGAGCAGGAAAAATTCGAAGAACGGATTAAAAAGGATTAACTGTTGAGGAAATAGAGGAAGATATAGAATATAAAGTTATTGATAATATGGACATATAAAATGGGTACTTTTTGATATAAAGCCTATTTATAAGAATAATACATTTGGTGGTGCTCTCATTGTAGGGCATGATATTACCGAACGTACTCAGGCTGAAAACTTGAAACAAGAACTTTTGGATAAGGAACAACAACTTAGTGAAAACTTCAAATGAAAAATTAATATCCACTACGAGAAACTTCAAGTAACCACTGAAGAATTGATAGTTGCATGGAGAATTGGTATTGAACCACAGTATCAAGAACAAATTTTCAGTATATTTAAAGGCTCCACACAAGAGAAGAATATGAAGGAACATGTATGGGTCTATCAATCTGTAAAAGAATCGTAGAAAGACATGGTGGAGAAATTTGGGTTGAATCTGAACTTGGAAAAGGTACAACATTTAACTTTACAATATCCCGAAAAATTAAATATAGTTGAACCATTTCATTCCATTTTCTTCAAATTAAAATAATATTTAAATTACGTAATTAGCTACCAACGCATGTTATGTGAACTACCCCTCCCTTTCGGAAGGAGCTTCTTCCTTCATTAAATCCACTAATGTGGTTTTTTTCAGAGAAGCTTTAATTTCCGTAGTTCCTACGGTACTGATTAGATTAAGTGCAGTATGCTTGGTTATCGCATACGATACTATTAATTATTGTTAAACTATTATTTATATGTAGTAGTTGGATTCATCCCCACCTTAACACATGGGGTAATCTCCAACATTAAGATAAAAACATAAGTAATATGGACAAGTTAAATTTTTTTTTAAATCAAAATATTTCCATTAATATTGTTAGACTCAATTTATAATAGTATAAAAATAAAATTGGGTTATAATTTGGAGGAAAAATATTATAACCCTGATCTAATACAACTTTTAATTTTGGTGTTCCTGTTTACTAAATAATTATAGTCTTTTTGTTTTTTGGAATGAATCTAAAGTTATCTGTACTTCAAAGTCCAATAATCCGTCAGTTTCACAGTCTAAAGATTTAATATCTGGATCCATAAACTTTATAGCTTGAAGTGAATAGCTGGTTGATTCTTTTTGACTATTTTTTTTATACCCATTGAAAGATTCCATTTTATCACCTAATACTGAATGGTGTCTTTATAATATGTTACGCTAATCCTAGAGCGTATGAAAAGTAATAATCTATTTTGATAAACGTAAATCTAAAATCATTACCAGAAAACTTTGAACCTAAAAAAATAATTAATTATAAAAAAAGTTTCAGCCCAACTCTGACAATAACATTTATTGCGGGTTACGAAGGAATTATATGCGGTGCAAGTGGTGTATATATAGGTTTTGCAATGTGTTAAACGATTTATACGATAAAAAACTTTTACCGGTTTAATTACTGGTCAAAAGGCAAAACATTAAAATTTTTTTCCTTTTTGAATACTATAAAAATATTGACTGGTTATTAAAAAAAACAAAAATGAAGTAACTATTATACATTAATTCTCTTTTTAATCATTTAATGGCTTTATTTTATCTACAAATTTCTTAAAATATAAATAAAAAATAGTGAATATTAAATACTTTAAAAACCATATAATAAATATAAATTGTTTATTCTAACCTAATGATTTGAAATAAATGATATAGGATAATTTGAAATATTTTTTGTAAATTTTTAATATTGTTCTATTACAACAAAAAAGATTCTTTAAGGATTTATAATAAACCCCCTTAATTTTATCAAAGAAAATGATAAATAGTTATAGCGTATTTCTTTTAAAAATATGGGTAAAATCTATGATTTAACCCAAAATCCTTAGATTAAAGGAAGGAATAATAAAAAAAGTGAGAATTGATAAGATGTCTAATTGTAAAAACTGTGGGAACGAAATTGAAATAAATCAGAAATTCTGTCCAGAGTGTGGCATTCTAACAGGTAATACTAACGAGAACCCTGATCCTCTTTATGACGATGAAATAAGAACAATAAAAATTGAAAAAGAGATTAATTTAGGTCCTGGAGAATGCTGTGGAAATTGTGAACATTCAAATGATTGGGGCTATGAATGTTCAGGAAAATGCAAATTACATAAAATCTATATCAGTTTAGATCAAAAATGTAAAGATTTTTCGTGTAATAAACCCTCAAAATAATATTAATTTCACGATAAAACATTTTTTTTATTTATTTTTGTTTTTAACTGTAAAAAAGAGGGATTTTAATTGAAATTATGTTATATAATTATGGCATATTCAAATTTACATTCAAATGAATGTCCACATATACTAGAAATACATTCAACTAAAATCGAAGCAGAAAAAAGAAAAAATGAATTGGATGACAGTATAGAAAGCCCAAATGACCCTGTTAAAACGTATTATGAAATTGAAGAACACATAATCTTTTGAGGGGCACAAAAATGATTTGAAATGAGATTTTAAGAAATTTAAAATATAAAAAACCTCATAGAAAGTTATTATAATTTTATAAAAGGAGTTAATATGAAAATACCAAATGAACAGATAAATAAATTAGAATCATTTATTAAACAATGGGTAAACCCATCAGAATGGTATGAAACGAGAAAAAATGGTTTAAACAGTTTTCTAAAGTTAGTAGAACGTAACAATGTTAAACCAGATGATGTTCATTTCGTTACTCAAAAGAATAGTAACGGCCAAATGATTTGTGAACCCGAAGTTAAAAATAGTGAAAGTAATTCAAACTTTGAAGATTTACCAAAAAGTGAAAATACTGATAGGTTACGGAGATATCTCAAACAGTTTCCAATATTCAATAATAGAATTGAAAATGGGGAAAATGTTGTAGATATTGCTATTTCCATCATTCAAAAATATTCAGAAGAAAAAACCAAGAATTATTAGGGTTGGGATAAAATTAATTAACCTTTAGACTTTACCGAGTATTTTATTTTATTAAAAAAGAATTTATTGAACTTTTAAAACCCTAAATCTTTATTTTCATTTATTATTTTTAAAAAAATACAATCCATTACAATTTAATTAAAAAACTTATATTCGAAATCAAAATATTTGAACAATTTTGATATTAAATTTTTTATTTATTTGATAACTCTTGATAGCTGTAGCTTTGTATTAGTCTAAGATTTAAAAACCTGTTATTTCCACTCTTATAAATTATTTCTAATAATTGATCATTTCCTCTGTGTAATAACAAGGAATCTATTATAGTTTCATTGGGGTCATCCTTTGAAAAAAATCCACTATATGAGTCATGGAATTCTTTATCCGCCTTATCAACTGCATATATTACATCTTTACCATTAAATATTCTAAAACTTTTTAGCTTTATTACCATTTTATTAACTCCAAAATAGTTTTTATATACGTGTTTTATATTCTAATTCTTCAAAATTTATAATAAATTCTGTTCCAGTTGTAACATTGATTGTAAGATCACCATCAATCTGGTCTGTTAAATTCTTTACAAGTAGCAGACCCAATGAATCTAGTTTATTAAAGTCAAAATTTTCAGGTAGTCCTATACCATCATCACGTATTACAAGTTCAAATTTGTCTTCTTTTGATTTGAGTGAAATATAGATTTCTCCTGCCATTCCATTAGGAAAAGCATATTTTAAGCTGTTAGATACAAGTTCACTGATTATAATGCCGCAGGGAACAGCAGTTTCCATATTTAAATTTATATTTTCTATTTCTAGTATCGGTTTAATTATGGTAGCATCAATATTATACGCATATAACAATTTTTGGATCAAATTTTGAACATAATTAACAAAATTAATATGAGTTAAATCTCCAGATCGATACAGTTCTTCGTGTATCATGGCCATTGATCTTACCCTATTCTGGCTTTCCTTTAAGACATCCACAGTTTCCTTTTCATCTACATAATTTGTTTGCAGGTTAAGTAAGCTTGAAACTATTTGCATATTGTTCTTAACACGATGATGGATCTCCTTAATAAGTAATTCTTTCTCATGCAGAGAGTCTATAACTTCTTTTTCCGCTTTTTTACTTTCAGTTATATCACGAATTACCTCTATAGCACCATTAATAATGCCTTTGTCATCATAAAGAGGTACTGCTTTTCCCCATAGGATACGATTAATCCCCTTTAATGGTGCGTTTGTCTGACCATAAATACCATCTTCCCATCTTTTAATTTTACTATATTGCTTTTCAATGACTTTATTGGGATCGGTTACAAGATCAATTAATATTGGTCTTCTAATTCCATAAATTGGCAGAGCATATTCATAATTTCCTTTTCCCAACATATCTTCGGCCTTAAATCCAGTTATAGCCTCAATGGTACGATTCCAAGCTATAACTTCTCCCCTACTGTTAATGGCAAATGTTGGATCGGGTAAAAAATCAATAATATCAAATAAACGGTTTTTAGATTCTATTAATTCTTTTTCAGCATCTTTATGATGGGTAATATTTTCAAATACCGATACAAATTGATCAGCACCAGATTTGTATACTGATACATGTAACCAAATTTTTAATGGATTGATATATAATTCGAATGACTCTGTAATACCGGTCAATATTACTCTTCCATATGTTTCAAATAAGTCTGGTTTTAATTTTTTAAGTTGTGGAATTACCTCTGTGACTCTTCTACCCTTAACATTTTTAAGTCCAGTCAATTGTTCGAATGCTCTATTTACTTCCAAATATGTCCAGTCAATTGGACGTCCTTTTTCATCAAAAAGCATTTTACAATAGGCATAGCCATCGATCATATTTTCAAATAATTTATGAAACTGTTTTTCACTATCTTCTAAGGCTAATTCCAGTTTTTTTATTTCTTTTATTTCTTTAATGACCACACTGATCAGTTCATTACTATCTTCATCCCTGAAATTATTGGAAGATATTAAAGCATTAAATTTTTCACCGTTCTTTTGTATAATTGTTATTTCACGGCTTGATTTATTTGTAATTCCAGTTTTTTCGAAGATAAAATTTAATTTTGTTTCACCGGTGTCAACAATCGCATATATGCTAAGTTTGAGTAATTCTTCTTCGGAATATCCTAAAATCTGTTGAGCCTTGGGATTAGCTGCCAAAATAGTTCCATTAGTAGTTGTTAATAAAATAGCTTCCAAACTACTTTCAAAAATAGATTTATATACTCGATCTGATCCAGAATTAATAGACATTGATTTTACCCATAATTTAAAATATATATTATTATTTGTGCTAAACAGATATGTAAAATTTATGTTTTTGAGAATAAAGAAGATTTAATGGGAATTGTACTATTATTAAACCCATATCTCATCTAAAAAAACAATAATTTAAAACAAATTGATATTATAGTAGAGGATTATTTAAATTTTAAATAAATTAGTTTTTATTACAAAATAATAGCAAATACCTATGGATTAGTATTTATATTCCATTATAAAATTCTATTTTTTTAATCTAAAAGTAAAATTTAAAAAATATTAAAAAAAATCTTATTTAATATTTTTCACCTTTAGGAGTAATTTTAATATCCTGACCATCATAGGTCTCAGGACCATCGTATTCTATGTATCCTCTCCATTTCAGGTCTCGGATATATGAGTCTAATTCATCATCTTCCATATTTAAACTTTCTTCCAAATCTTTAGAAGATACTACAGGATTTTCTGGATTTTCCTTCTTTGCATTTGATAACATTTTTAAGATTTTCTTTTTTTTGTTTTCATCCATTTTAGTTTTCCCCAATTAATTTATAGTATTAATACTCTGTTAATATAAATCTCAGATTTCAACTTCATTATGTGCTTCGATTGTGATGTCTGTATATTCATTGTTATTTATTATGGTGTTATACTGGTTTTTGTCGTGTTTTTTACCTATTAATCGAATTTTTTTACCATTCCATCTGCCATGATATATTGTATTTTGGTTATTGGGTTCTTTATTTTCATGGGCACCCATCAGATACCAGAAAATGGTTGAGCTTTCTATAAAATCTAGTTCACGATCTCTTGAGTAGTCACCAACTCTCATAGGGTCAATAAATTCTTTCTCTGATTCATTAACCATAATATAAAAGTCTGTCATTTATTATCATCCCCCAATTTATTATTTTTCCTGGTTTTTTTGAATATATTTTCATAAAAGTTTAGTACTACTTATTAAGTATATCACATAACCAATATAACAGTACGGAAAATTGATAAAATAATTAATAAATGAATATATTTTTGTCAGTTGTTTACATGCTTTTGAATGGATTTAAATCTAAGCATATTTATTTGAATGATTTAGATTGGACAACATTGTATAATTCTTGTAGTTATGCTAATAAAAAAGGATTTGATTGCTTTTCCTCCCATATGTCTTATTAATATATTTCAATTAAACTAGATTGTTAGATTTTGTTAATTTTTATCTTAAAAAAAAAATAGGGAAAAGGATTTGGTTTGTGGTTAATTTTGTAGTTTACGTAATGTTGTTCCTCCAAGAACCATCAGAATTGCTGCTATTAATCCAGCTATTGGTACACCTGTTTTTTGCATAGGTATTGTTTCGGTTTCTGCATTAACAGTGTTGGCAGTATTATTTCCACCACCACTACTTAGTACAGTAACTGTTTGAGATGCAAATGGGCTAGTATTCACATTGAATTCATTTATAGCAGTTATTCTAGCAACATTAGTTAATGTTTCACCCACTACAGCAGTTGTAGGTGTAACAAAGAGTCTTAATGTTGCACTGGCACCATTCAATAGTGTTCCAACATTCCATATTCCTGTAGCACTGTTGTAGGTACCCTGACTTGCTGTGTAACTGTTAAAGATTAAACCAGCTGGTAATTTATCGGTCACCTGAACACCAGTCGCTGTACCCGGACCATGGTTAGTTGCTGTTATTGTATAGTGGAATTGATGACCAACTCTAGGTGTGGTTGTACTTGCAGTTTTGGTTAATACCACATTAACTATATTATTTGCAGGCACGATTACAACTGCATTTAATGTTTGTCCTGTGGTTGTAGCAGTGTTGGTTACTGTTGTTCCAGCTGCAGAAAGTGCAGGAGTTACAAACAGATGTAATATTGCACTTGCACCATTCAATAGTGTACCAACATTCCATAATCCAGTAACGCTGTTGTAGGTACCCTGACTAGCTGTGAAACTATTAAAGGTTAAACCAGCAGGTAATATATCGGTCACCTGAACACCAGTAGCAGTACCTGGGCCGTTATTAGTTGCAGTTATAATATAATTGAACTGTTGACCAACATTAGGCGCTAAATTACTTGCAGTTTTACTTAAAACTACAGGTACTGTGGTTGTAGGCACAACTACGGTTGCACTTGCTGTTTGTCCTGTTGTTGTTGCTGTGTTGGTTACTGTTGTTCCGGCTGTAGAAACTGTAGGTGTTACGAACAGATGTAATATTGCACCTGCACCATTTACCAGTGTACCAACATTCCATAATCCTGTACCACTATTGTAGGTACCCTGACTAGCTGTGAAACCATTAAAGGTTAAACCAGCAGGTAATATATCGGTCACCTGAACACCAGTAGCAGTATTTTGGCCGTGGTTAATTACAGTTAAGATATAATTAAACTGTTGACCAACATTAGGCGCTAAATTACTGGCTGTTTTGGTTAATATAACAGATACCGGAGTTCCAGGTACTGTTACAGTTGCACTACTTGTATCATTTGTGTTTATTAGCGTTGCATTTTTTGTAACGAGCGTACCTGCAATACTTGATGTAGGGGTTACAAATAGTTGTAGTACTGCACTAGCTCCACTAGCAAGTGTTCCAATATTCCATATTTCAGTAGCATGGTTGTAGGTACCCTGACTAGCTGTGAAACTATTAAAGGTTAAACCATCTGGTATACCGTCGATCATCTGCACATCAGTAGCTGTGTCTGGACCGTTATTAGTCACTATTATGGTATAATGGAACTGTTGACCCACATTAGGATGTGTATTACTGGCAGTATTCACTATATTCATGGTATAAATCAAAAAGTTTGATGTATCCACAGTTCCAACTACATCTCCAGGTAATGGGCCTGATACAGTACCCCACCAATTACGCTGAGCATCTACTGTTCCAATATTATTTATGAAACTAACGGTTATTACATTACCGCTGTCAGTTAATACTTGGTTATTGACAATATCCCGACCAGTTGTGGCATTGTTGTTTACAAGCGCATTGTCAGTTGTTGTAGCTACAGCAGCGTTGTTTAATGTGGTACGTGTAAGTGTGTTTGAAGTTACTGATGAGGTTGCATCATTGTAGACAGCCCCACCTCTTAATGCAGAGTTGCCTGCCAGTGTATTGAATCTTGCTGTTATTGTTGCATCATTATTTATGGTGTAGTCTGTCATTGTGGTAGCTGTGACTGAAGTTCTTGCGCCGTTGTAGATAGCTCCACCATTATTGTTTGCGGTGTTACCTATTATTGCGCTATCAGTTACTGTAACTGTTCCACTATTGAGTGCTGTTGTACCTGTTGTAGCAGTTCCTGTGAGTGTACTTTGAGCTGTGTTTAAGACTGCAAGGTTACTTATGGCACCACCATTATTTGCTGTGTTGCCTATAAATGTGCTTCCAGATATTGTTGCTGTTCCACCATTTTTTGTTACAACAGTACGTGTGAGTGTGCTAAAACCAACAACATTAAATGTTGCATCGTTAGCTATGGCTCCACCATTTTGAATTGCTCTGTTATTGGTAAATACACTGTTAATTACATTTAATGTTCCACCATTTTGAGTTATGGTAAAATCAGTAAGTGTAGTACTTGTACTCATACTTAAAGTTCCCGAATTGTAAATGGCTCCACCATTCAATGCCCTGTTACCAGTAAATGTACAGTTATTAACAGTTAATGTACCACCATTCTTGGTTACGGTTTCGCTAGTATGTGTAACTGCATCATAGATTAACCTTCCATCGTTGTAGATAGCACCACCATTCTGTGTAGCTCTATTATTCTGGAATACGGTATTTCTTACGGTTAACGTACCATTATTGTAGATTGCACCACCCAAAGTTCCTAACCCATTTTTAAGTATCAAATTTTGGATAATTACTGTTGCTCCATTACTGATGAGGAATATTTGTCCAATATTCTGCCCATCTATGGTTGCATGGCCGTTGCTAAATACATTAAAATTCAAATCTTTATTTATAACTAGACCATGTTCCTGGAAGGTTGCTCCATTTTCGAGCATAATCGTATCCCCTGCATTAGCAACTGTAATTGCAGATGCAATAGATGGATAAACGAATCCTACAGGATTTCCTCCACGCGCAACAGGAGCCCCATTCCTATAAATCTGTGGGTCAGGTATTTTATTATTATTTTTAGTGGTTAGAGAATTTGATGCTTTATTAGTTTTGGAAGTGTTGGTTTTTGATTTGGCCTGGACATTTGTCTGTGAATCCACAGATTGTCCTGTATTAGTTACTGCAACATTGTGTGATGAAGAAACTAATGCATTATTAGATGTTGCATTAGTAGCTGATACATCGTTTACTGTGAATGATAATACTAAAACCATGGTTAAAAATAGTAATGGGACCATGATTTTAGCTTTATTATCTTTAATTGAGTTAAAATTGTCATTTTTAGTAATTGTTTGGTTTCTAATCTTTTTCACCTCCTTTATGCTTGATTATGTTATGAAACATACAAACATCATAAAGGAGGAATTAAACTTTGAAAACAACTTCATACCATCCCCCCAACTGTTCACAGTATAGAAGAATAATGTTTAAAAAATACTGTGAAAGTATCACTCTTTTACAGTTTTGTATAGCAATTATTGAATTTAATGATTATATGTAACATAGTTAATTCTTTAGTTGTTATAATGAATATAGTTTATGGCTAAAAGAGATGAATTAAGATGTTATAGATTGAAAAACATCTAACAATTTCATGAATAATCAATAAATTGTTTAACATATTTTCAGAACCGCAATTTTTATATCAAACGGATTTTAGGTACTAAACCCATTTAATTGATTTTATATTCTGTCTAGCTGAATTTCAGATTCAAATTGACATTAATCTACTAAATCCAACAGGAACAAATATATTTAAATAGTTATCACTGAATTAGAAAATCCAAAGGATAAAAAAAATAGAATTATGGCATTCTATTAATAGTATTTCTTAAACATTATGATGCTGTATGTTACCTTATGAAATTCTACTCCTTGTTGTAGATATAGGTCAGCCAGAATTCCTTTATGGATTCAACTATATTTTGGTATTCCTTGAAATTATTGGGCTTGGTTAAGAATAGATCTGGATGATATTTCTCTAGATGTTTCACTTTTTCATAATCATCAGTTAAAATAATCACAGGTACATCTTTTATGATACTCTTTTTTTCCATGATATTTTCTAAATTTTCCAATCCACTCGCACCACGTAGTGTTGCAAAATCAAATATTATAATATTTGCTATAGGAAAATCCTGGTAAACGCCTTGTTGGAATATCATGTTACTGGCCTCTTCAACACTCCCTGTAAAACGGATGCTTGTTGTGAGTTTTGATCTGCCAAATGTTGCAATTAATTCCTGCATAATTTTTGGATCGTTTCCTATTAGCAGAATTTCAACTGGTTCATTTATCTTTTTTACGAATTCTTTTAAAATCTGTTCAAAATCGTGTTTTACAGAGTTTTTTAATGCATTTACCAATTTTTTGGTATCCTCTTGATTTAATGCATTACCCAATATTTTTTCAACTAACTTCCATTCATCTGTTCCGCTCATGGATATCCTACTCCCTATTATCATTTAAAAGCTAAAAATAGTTTTAATTTGTAAAGTTAAGGAATTTAGGTTTAAAACCTGCTTGATCATCTTAGTTAGAAGCCCTCTTATTTGTATCTGATTCTCATCAATGATTAAATTATATTAATTAATTTTATGTTGATAATTATTATTAAAAATTTCTATATTAATAAAAAGAAAATACACGATTATTAATAAAAAAAATGTATTTTATAATTGAATTATTAAAATAGAAGTATTAGGTACACTAAATTGGTATATTAGCCAGGATAGGACATTAAATATATTAAAAATTATTTGACAAAATAACAGACTAATGTGTTTATTATCCAATATGGGAAATGTTCTCTTTATATTAACCTATCAAATTAAATTGAAACTAAATTATAGATATTTGAAATTATTATTCAATTTAAATTAGAAAAAGTAATATACTAATTTGTACATATCTAAATAAAGATATTTATTCTTATTTTAGGTAATGGGGAAGAATAAATGGATGATGACAAGATAGAACTCGAAAAACTGCGTAAAAAAGCAGAAGAAACAGTTAAAAAACAATATAATCATAAAATAAATCAGTCCAAAGATACTGATGAATTATTTCATGAATTACAGGTTCACCAAGTCGAATTGGAGATGCAAAACGAAGAATTAAGACAAGCCCAGATAAAATTGGAAGATTCTCAGCGCAAATATTTTGATCTATATAACTTTGCACCCGATGGATATTTTACATTAGATAAAGAAGGGATTATTTTAGAGGTAAATCTTAAAGGAGCATCATTATTAGGTGTTGAAAGGCTCAACCTCAATAAAACTGCATTTATTCAATATATTGCTCCAGATAATCAAAACAAATTTTATCATCACCTACAGAAAGTTCTGGAAACTAGAACTAATGATACTATCGATCTCAAACTCATTAAAAAGGATAATAATATATTTTACGCCCATATTGAAACCATGTATGTTCCAGATGGGAATGGAAATTTCAAAGAATTCAGATTAGCTATAACAGATATTAGCGATCTTAAAAGTACTGAAATGGCTTTAAAAGAGAGTGAAGAACGATATCGTGAGATCTTTTACAACAATCATACAATCATGATCTTAATAGATCCAGTTAATTTAAATATAATAGAAGCAAACCCTGCAGCTTGTAATTTTTATGGATATGACTATGAAAAATTGCTAAAAATGAAAATATCAGATATTAATACTTTGGATCTGGATTCAATAGAAGATAAAATGCAAAAAACAGTATCCAAACAAGAACACCATTTTATATTTAAACATCGTTTATCCAATGGAACCATCTGTGATGTAGATATTCATAGCGGTTTAATCCCTTATAAAGGTAAAAATGTACTTTGTTCTGTTATTCACGATATTACTGCTCAAAAAAAAGCAGAGAAAATACTAGAAAAACGTAATGCCCGTATTAATCAAATGTTAAACATTGAAATAAACGATCATGAAAAGGCTGAAATTAAATTAGGAAACCTTATAAGTAAATTAGAAATTTCTAATAAAGAACTGGAACAATTCGCTTATGTATCATCTCACGACTTAAAAGAACCTTTACGTATGATTACAAGTTTTCTTCAACTTTTACAGAGAAGATATGCAAATGATCTTGACCAAGATGCCAATGACTTCATAAACTTTGCAGTGGAAGGAGCTAAACGTCTTGATATGATGATCAATGATTTATTAGAGTACTCTCGAGTCGGAAGTAAGGAAAGAGAATTCAAATATATTTACAGTGAAAAAATTGTAGAAACAGTTTTAACCAATTTAAAAACACAAATACAAGATAAAAATGCCATTGTAACCTATGATTCACTGCCCATAATCTATGCAAGTGAATATCAAATGGTACAGCTCTTTCAAAATCTCATAAGCAATGCTATTAAATACAACAACAAAATCCCTAAAGTCCATATATCTGCAGTTAAAAAAGATAAGGAGTATGTATTCTCTATTAAAGATAATGGGATTGGAATAGATAAAGATCACTTAGAAAGAATATTTACCATCTTTCAACGTCTACATACACGTGAAGAATATGATGGAACAGGTATTGGTTTGGCAATTTCACTTAGAATAATACAGCAACATAGAGGAAAAATTTGGGCAGAATCCGAACCTGAAAAAGGCTCAACATTCAATTTGTCCATACCAATTAAAACCAATAATGAGATTATCAAATTACAATAATCCTTGGTAAATCACACAATTCACTTAATTCTGTTCTCAATTAACTGCAAATCCCACTTAAACTGTATTGATCAAGTACTCTCTCAAAATTCCATATTATGGATTAAGAAACCAAACTAATCTCATGATCAATTGAAAAAATTTTTAACAATAATATCTATTTTCATTAAAATAACAAAATCTGACTGTGATATATGAATATTCCTAAAATAACTATTCAAATTTTATTAAAAAAAATATTCATTAGTATAATTTCGATGAATGGATTCATGCAAATAAAAAAAGGGGGAATGAATATTAGATCCCTGTTGCGACTGCTGTAGCCCCTCCAAATGGAGCAGAGGTACTTTGTGAAGCGAGTGTTTTTCCACCTTTAGTTATTGAAACTGTTAGAACGCCATTACCACCCTCGGTTTTACGGGCAGCTGCAGTTAAAGCTCCAGATACATCACCTATACTTGTTGTTTGATCTCCAGTACCGGATAGTGAACGAAATCCGAATGTCCCACTTACATCAACAGCCCAACTACCTGGATATTTTACTACAACATTAACATCATTAGAACTGGATGCATTTGAACTCGAAGTGTTTGTACTACTCGTATTTGAATTGGAAGTGTTTGTACCGGTCGTGTTATTACTTGAAGTACATCCAGATACTACAACAACAAAACAAACAAGAACTACTAACCCTAATAACATTCTTTTAGACAATTTCATTAGTTATCAACCCCCAAATATTAAACAAATTATATCATAATTTATGGCATTCATATAATAACTATTTTTATTCAACAGTGTCAATTTTTGATTTACAGGAACCTTTGTCATGACCCATTTTCATTCGAACCATCCTTAATTTCTGTCTTGTATAATCTCAATAAAGAACTCATTTTTAATTCACTATTAATATCAAAGAATTTTATAATCATAAAATTTGTTTTAAAATATTATCAACTGGAAATCTATCAGTTATATCCAAAAAGGTTATAATTTATGGTGAACATAAATGATAAAAGATGAGTTAAGTTGTCAGAAATATTAAGTATGAATTAATAACATATAGAGAATATTTCAAAAAATTAGGAGGGTTAATAAAAATGGTTGATTTAGTAACTGTATTCATTGTTGTCATTGTTATTTTAATTATTCTAGGATTATCTATTAGGATAGTTAATCAATATGAGAGGGGTGTTGTTTTCCGTCTTGGAAAGGTAATTGGTATTAAAGAACCCGGGTTGAGACTACTAATTCCTCTGGTGGATCGTATGGTTAAACCCTCACTGCAGATAATTACCATGCCTATACAATCCCAGAAAATCATAACAGAAGATAATGTATCTATAGATGTGGCTGCTGTAGCCTATTTTAAAATTATTGATCCCTACAAAGCAGTTGTTGAAGTTGAAAATTATACCCGCGCTGTGAACCAGATATCACAAACAACAGTTAGAAGTGTTGTTGGACAGTTCAACTTGGATGAAATACTCTCTGTAACACCTAAAATAAACGCCAAAATCAAGGAAATCATAGATGAACACAGTGAACCTTGGGGAATCAATGTCACCACAGTAGAAATAAAAGACATTACACTTCCAGAGAACATGAAACGAGTAATAGGATTGCAAGCTGAGGCTGAAAGGGAAAAGAGAGCTAAAATTATTGCTGCTGAGGGTGAATTCCTATCAGCTGCTAAACTGGGAGATGCCGCAGACATCATATCTGAACATCCAATTGCATTACAGCTCAGAATTATGCAGGTACTCAACCAGATAGCTGTGGAGAAAAATTCAACCATAATATTCCCAGCACCATTAATGAACAGCATAACAGATATTTCAAACTTCCTAAAAACAGAAAATATGGAAGCAACAAAACCTAAAGAAAAAAAATAGGAAATACCAGACTGTAGTTTCTAAAGGATGTATTAAATTACAATGAGTTAAAATTTAAAATTATAATATTTTTTTTTTAACTCAAAATATCCCTACTTTTTTTAATCTCATTAATTCCTAAAAATATATATTAACTCCGTTTCTAATGTTATAGAATTATAATAAATTACAGGGAAGATCATAAATTTTCTCATTATTTATCAAAAATAAGCACAAAAAAGATTACAAACTAATATTATTAAGTGATAGTTATAGATTAACGAAAAAAATATTTATTTTGCTTTAAATAAACAAAAATTACTAAAAATAAAATTTAGATTAAAATTTAATTCAATTCATTTAAGGGGACCAAAGTAAATGGATAAATCTGAATATGATGGAAAAATTGAAGATCTGACGATTAAAATAGATAAGACTCGTCAGAAAATGGCACCTGTTTTAATTACTTTCTTAAATGAGACTGAAATTTATGTTACTAAATTTTATAAGGATACCATCAAGGAATATGTTCTATCACATCCAGATATTACTAAGAAATATGGTAAAGAAGGTATACGGGACCTAAAATATGAATGTAGAGAATTAATAAAACTGATTCCCGAAATTGTTGAAATGCATTTAGGCACCGATAAGTTCTGGAGCCATAAATGCCCTATAAACGATTTAAAAAAAGAATGTAAAGTATATCCTGCATTTTCCACCCATTATAATATATCAGATTCTAATAAAAGAATAATTGAATCTTTAAGACACACACTTGGATACTTAGGGGATTTATTATTAAAATATGGTTATATCAAGATAGGAAAGTATTCTGAGTGGAAAATGTCTGAAGATGAAAAATTCAAGTATAAAGGAAGTATTGAATGTACCCCAGAAATGAAAACTTCGTTAAAAACTTACCTAGAAATGGATAAAGAATTAGCTGGATTGATTAATGAAGTTAAAGACATTGAAAAACAAAAAAAAGAAGCTGAAGGGAAAGATGAAGCCGAAGAGATATGGAACAATACATAAAACACATTTTATTAAATTTTATCATTAAGATTTTTTTTTTAATCAAGAATGCTCTATTTTTAAATTCATAAAAAAAATGGATCATTTAATTGAAGATATGCACTGAAAGTTTAAGATTATTAAATTGATTTGGATGGCATGAATTGAAAAATATTTATTTATTAAAACAGGATGATTTTTATGAACTGGGACTTTTCAGAAATATTAACATCTTTTTTAAAAGATAAAAAGGGAAAACTGTTGTCAGAAGGAAATTTCGGCTTTGAAAGAGAGTCTCAAAGGATCATATCATCTGGTGATCTGGCATTAACTCCTCACCCGCCAGTTTTTGGAGATAAATTAGAAAATCAACGTATCACAACTGATTTTTCTGAAAGTCATATCGAGATGATAACACCAACCTTTAAGACAATTGAAGAAGCATATGAGGAATTAAATACCATATGTACCGAGGTTGAAAATGGTATTGGAGATGAACTACTATGGCCCCTCAGTATGCCGCCCAAACTTCCAGATGAAAATAACATTCCCATTGCAAGCTTTCCAGATTCAGAAGAGGGAATATATAAAGAAATATATCGAAAGGGACTGGCACTGAGATATGGTAAGAAAATGCAGATGATATCAGGTATTCACTATAATTTTTCGTTTGATAAAGAAATGGTTGATTATTTATATGATCTGCTTGGAAATGGAAAGGATAAACGTTCATTTATTAATGAAATACATTTTGCCCTTACAAGAAACTTTCTACGTTACCGTTGGATGTTAATTTACCTTTTTGGTGCCTCACCATTCTGCCATCCTACATATTATTCTGTAATAGACAAAGAAATTAAAATCATTCAGAAATCCTGTTCTAGCTGTGTGGAAAGTATTAAAAATTTCAATCAATACGCAACATCCCTACGTGTAAGCAGATTTGGTTATTCAAATATCCTTAAACACAACCAAAATATATATTTTAATAGTCTGGACGAATATTCAAAAAAGATCCGTAAACTCATGACAACTAGGAATGATGACTATTCTAAGCTTGGATTATATAAGAACAACTCTCAAATACAACTGAATGGGAATATTTTGCAGAATGAAAGCGAATTTTACTCCTCAATTAGACTTAAGCAAAATATAGGCAAAGACGAAACCCAACTGGATGCACTGGAAAAAAGAGGAGTTCAATATGTAGAAGTGAGGATTCTTGATTTAAATCCATTTGAAAAGTTGGGTTTAAGCCTTGAACAGATGTATTTCATTCAAGTGTTTATGCTCTTCTGTTTGTTTGAACAAAGCAACCCCATCACCGAAGAGGAATATGATAGAATAAATTTAAATCACCATTTAATAACATTGTTCGGAAGGAAAGAAAATCTATTACTCCAAAAATATAATGGAAGAGCAATTGCATTGAAACAATGGGGAGAGGAAATATTTGTAAAGCTCAAAATGATAGCAGATTTAATGTCCAATGCTACAGGTGATGATAAATATCGAAATAGCGTTGAAAATGAGCATAAAAAGCTTTTTGATATATCTTTCCTACCTTCCGAAAGGATTCACAGGGAAATGGAAAATAATAAGGAAGACTTTCTAGAATTTGGAACCAGATGTGCTGTAAATAATTTAAATATAAACTAGTATCAGGAGGACATTATTATTTTAAAAGAAAGCTATGAAGGGCTTGAACTTTCAACTCAACTCATTATCAAGGAAGCATTGAACAGGAGTATTGAGATCGATGTACTTGACAGTGATGATAATTTTATCCGTTTAAAAAAAGGTAATAAAGTTGAATATGTGAAACAGGCAACCAAAACTTCTGCTGACACATATATAGCCCCGTTAATCATGGAAAACAAAGAAGTAACAAAAATGGTTCTTAAAGAACATGGCATTAACGTGCCCATGAGTGTAACTGTAAAGCATGTTGATGATGCAATGGAAAAATATTCTGACTTGGTTGGTAAGGATATTGTGATAAAACCTAAATCAACTAATTTTGGTGAGGGTGTATTAATATTGAAAAACCTAAAATCCAAGGAAGACTACAATACTGCAATTGTCCGTGCATTAAAATATGATAACTCAGTTATGATTGAAGAATTCATAGAGGGTAAAGAGTATAGGTTCTTAGTAATTGGGGAGGAAGTTGTTGCAATACTGAATCGGGATCCTGCAAATGTTGTTGGGAATGGAGTACAAACTATAGAAGAACTGGTTCATGAAAAAAATAAGAGCCCACAAAGGGGTAAGGGACATGTGACTCCGCTAGAAAAAATCAGTATCGGTTTAATTGAAGAGAATTATCTGGCCAATCAAGATAAGGACTTGTATTATGTTCCAAATAATGGTGAAATCGTATATCTTAGAGAAAATTCCAATATCAGCACTGGTGGTGATAGCATTGATTATACAGATGAGATATTAGATGACTATAAAATCATTGCTGTAAACTCTGCAAAGGCAGTTGGTGCAAAAATCTGTGGTGCAGATATAATCATCCAGGATGTAAAAGCAGAACCCACTAAAAACAACCATAGCATAATCGAACTGAATTTTAATCCTATACTGTATGCACATGATTTTCCATATAAAGGCCAGAACAGATATGTTGAAAGGAAGTTGCTTGATTTATTAGGATTTTAAGTAAATTTTTTTTTGATTTACAAAGTCAAAATTATTTTATTCAGTTTTTTCAATATGTACCATTTCTATTGGTATTTTTATTTCCCTACCTTTTGTAACAAACTCAAAGGGGATATTATGTTGAATTAAATAATTTGCTAATCTAGGTAAATTTCCATCATACGCAACAACATAATCATTTCTATTATCCAAAGTTCCATTTAAAACTCTATTTAATGTATTAATTGATGGCCTAAATTCATTGATATCTTCAAAATTGTTCATATAAATCACCGTTTTTTATGGTATTTTAATGAATTTTTAATTATATTATGATTCTAATCTTATTATTAATTTATCTTAAGCTTTGATTCCTTCAACATGTAATTAAAATGTATATAATGTTTTTAAGAATTCCAAACAAGTTTTAAACTATTTAAATCAAATAAATTCCAAAAATAGTAATAAGATTATCCCTAATTCTTATTTTAGATACGTTAAAGTTATAAAAATATTGAAAACAATCTCACTTTTTTTTATTATAAGCTTATGAAAATCGTTATCATCAATATTTAATGTTACATGATCGCCTTTATGTATATTTACAGCTTTCACCCACTTATCTGGTAGTATCACATGGAATTGATCGTTACAATAAACTAACCTTCGAGTGCACTTCATTTTATCGCCTCGTTTAGACTAGAATATATTTACATATTCATTTTACATTGGCCTGAATTGAAAGGTAAAAGAATTTTTCCATAGAGATATGCCGCTGTAATTTCGCTTGTTTTTAAAAAATAGCCACATTTTTGGCATTTAACTCCGTTGTCCATTTTCTCCATAAATCCGCCATCAGTTTTATGGACTAAATTACTCATTTAATCACCATTCCAGGTAACTTCTCTTGATGGTTATCACAACGAGAATATTTATATTTGTAACTTTTTTGTAGACTGCACATGTACTTGGGTAAACTGATTTTCTTAACATGATCATTTTCATCTAAGTATCTACAATTATAACAACAAGCAGTTTTTAAGTTTTCATTCATAATTTACCCACCTATATTATCTTTATAAGATGTTTCTATTCATTAAAATTATCAACAGTTATTCTTATCCAACCATTTTTTTTATAATAAGAAGAATTTATAACCATACATCTTACATTTTAAACATTTAAAATAGACTATGTTCCCCAAATTTATTCAATATAATCTTTATTAAGTTGTTGGGTTGGATAAACACATGTATTCAATTTTTTTCATAATTCTATTTTTAATCGTTGTATGTTACAATAATTAAAAATTATTTAATTTTAGTCTAAAATTTAAATTAAAATCCCAATTTTAATAAAAATAATTGTATAGGAACTAATTCTATAATAAATTTTAAAATCTATTATTTTGGGAAATAATAATTACCTCTAATTTTTTGTTTATAAATCGGAGGCGAGCAGGGAGATTTCTTTTCACAAAAAAATAAAGCGATATACCTTTTTGATAAAATTGTAAACTTGAAATGAAACCTTTCCCTGCTCTATCTTTATATTAGGTTGAGGGTCTATATACACTTTATGATACTGGAACCTTTTTTATGCTTTCTATAAATTTTATGCTAGAATTCCCGTTGGGGATATAATATTATATTAAATCAAAAAATACTGGCCAGTAGTTCTATTTCCAATGATTTCCAGCTAATTGTATATCTGTAGAACCATTAGAAAGAACAAGATATATAGCTATTAAAGACCAAAAGAATAACTTAGAAATAGATTTCAAAAATGAATTGATTCATATTTTATTCAATATTTTTTATCATTTCATTAATATCAAGTAAGTATTTCATAAAACAACCATAGAAAAAATGTCAATTATTTATTTTTGAATTATTTCATAGTTTTTAAGTTTATTTAAAATAAACAAAAGAAATTCTTTTTCATTTATAGTTGAATTTTTTTATATAAAATTTAGGGGGATTTAGAATTGTTATCAGATAAGAAAAATTTGGATCACATGAGTAAAATAGAAAGGGAACACACAACCACCTATGGTAGTCGTTACTTTACTAAACCCGTTCCCAAATATGAAATGCCTGAAGAAGGTATGCCTGCAAGGGCAGCCTATCAGATAATACATGATGAACTGAATTTAGATGGTAATCCATCTTTAAACTTAGCAAGTTTTGTAACAACCTGGATGGAACCCGAAGCAGATAAACTTATAATGGAAAGCATTGGCAAGAACTACGTTGACAACGATGAATATCCCCAAACAGAAGTAATCCAGAACAGGGTTGTAAATATGCTTGCAAGACTATTCAACGCACCAAAAGAAGCTAATTCAATTGGAAGCGGAACTATAGGTTCGTCTGAATCTATTATGCTGGGACTTCTGGCCCATAAATGGACATGGAAAAAACGTAGAGAAGCCGAAGGCAAACCAACCGACAAACCAAACATTGTGATGGGTGCAGATGTACATACTGTATGGGAAAAATTTGCCCTGTACTTCGATGTTGAACTTAAACTCATACCTCTAAAAAAGAATGTCTGTAAAACAACGGAAACAGAAATTACCAAGGTAATGTCTTCATTCAGCTGTATAAGTGGTTTGAATGAGGATATATACACAGTATCTGCCGAGGACATTATAACCCAGGTAGATGAAAATACCATAGCTGTGGGGACGGTGGTTGGAACAACATTTACGGGACAAATGGATCCTATCGAAGAAATTAACACAGCTTTATTAGAAATTAAGGAAACTAAAGGATGGGATATCCCAATTCATGTTGATGGTGCAAGTGGAGGTTTTATTCTGCCCTTCCTTTACCCTGATATAAAATGGGATTTCAGACTGGAACAGGTACGATCCATCAATGTATCCGGGCATAAATATGGGTTAGTATACCCGGGTGTTGGATGGTTAATATTTAAAGACAGAACTGACTTACCAGAAGAACTTATATTCAATATAAATTATCTTGGTGGAATAATGCCCAACTACTCCTTAAATTTCTCAAAAGGAAGCAGTACAATTATAGCACAGTACTACAACTTAATAAGGCTTGGAATGAAAGGTTATAAGCAGATAATGGAAAATATGCAGGAAAATGCACATTACCTTGCAAGCAAATTAAATGGAACAAAAAAGTTTGAAGTTATTAATAAGAGTATCACATTTCCAATAGTAACTGCGCAACTTCAAAACTCTGAATTCAGTGCATTCCATCTATCTGAAAAACTCAGACAAAAAGGATGGATAGTACCGGCCTATACACTTCCAGCAAATGCTGAAGACGTTGCTGTTTTAAGAATGGTTGTAAAGGAGAGTTTCAGTAAAGATATGGTTGAAATGCTTTTTAATGATATAATGGACTCAATCAAAAAACTGGAGCAATCAACAGAAGAGAGGATAGAGTATATAGATGGAAAAGAAAACCCAACACTACTATACTAAGACAATCCAGATATAATATAAAAATAGAAAAAATTTAAGAGATATTGCAGGTTTTATTTGACCTGCAAAATTCTTGATAAGAATAATAACCCAAAATTGTTGAGAAAATTAACTCTCAAAACATTTTCAAAA
Organism: Methanobacterium spitsbergense; assembly: GCF_019931065.1. Classification (NCBI taxonomy): domain Archaea; kingdom Methanobacteriati; phylum Methanobacteriota; class Methanobacteria; order Methanobacteriales; family Methanobacteriaceae; genus Methanobacterium; species Methanobacterium spitsbergense. The sequence goes on from NZ_JAIOUQ010000005.1 coordinate 32,978, forward strand.
ATCTATTCTTTATTTTGGATATCCTTAGCTTCAGATATAAATTTTGAAAGATCATTAATGGCCATTGCTCTGGCCTGTTCTTCTAGAATACCTAAATATTTAATGGTTTTAAATTTTTCTATTAAATCATTACAACGACTCCCAAACTCAGAAACAGGCAGATCATTACCCTCTTTAATGGAAGTTAGATCTTCCAATAACTCTTTATATTCATTAACACATTCTTCATATTTCTTAAACTCAATTTCTTTCTCTGTAACCATAATAAAAACATCTCCAATTTTAAATTAGATTCTTATATCAATAATATTGTTTGAATATTCCAATTGATATTTAGTAATAGAATTAAGTTTTAATAGGATTTTGGTTTAAACAATCATTCTATATAGAATTTGATCGTTTATAAACTATTACTAATCACTAATTGCAATTCATTACCATCTTAATTTAATAACTAATCTATTATTTAGGTTTCTGGGCTTTAAGATCTTTTTTAAATAAATTATCTATAAAAAAAATTCATTTAACACTCTGATCATGCCCTGGATAATAAATATAACAAATATTTTTTATTACTATGGAACTGTATTTGGGCTTTAAAATAATAATATGGGTTGAATTGGTCATTAATTTGGGTGAAAACTTGGAATAATCATTTAAATGTTCAAACCAATGTTTACTCTACAAAAGTTTAGGAGGGGGTATTGCAAACAGGAAAATAGTTTTTATATTTGCATTGCTGTTGATGGTGAATTTATTACCTGTACATGCAGTAGACCAAGTAACTCACAAATTCACCTATGTCCAAGTAAATGATCATCAAAAAACAAATAGTAATACAGCGGATATTAGTATAATTCATTATGATGATCTACATTATCCTCAGGGAACATCGAAAACTGTTTCATACAATAACAATCAACAATTCAGGTACCGTTACACTAACAGCAGCAATGAAATAAATTTCTTAAAAAGGAAACCAGAATAGGTTAAAAACCTAAAAGTTAAAATTTAATATAGGGAAATAAACCCTATCTTAAACTATTTTTTTTAAGATCCACCAAAATCATTTGGTAAATAAAAATCCACTACATTTCTCATCTTTTATGAGTAAATACAATTTTTTGATAAAATCAATCCTTAATTAAAAAAAATGTAAATACAATATAAATGACTAAATAAATGTTAAGATATTCAGATTTTGATATAATTTACTTATAAAATATTTATAAAAGAGTGGGGTTAGTTTTGAAACTTAAAGATCTATTAATGGATTCCTTGAAGTACCCCTTTCAGACATAAAGATGATACTTCTACTGGGAATAGTGCTTTTGGTTGCAAACGTGATAAATGATTATATAGCTGATTTTTCTTACAATCCTTTCTTCTTATCTTTGGGTATCTTATTAGTATTTTTCTTTGCTATGTTAGAGGCAGGATATATTTTTAAAGTGGTTGAGCAAACAGTTAAAGGCAGTACCAACTTACCAAAATTGACAGGCCTACGGTCCATGTTTATCCATGGAATTAAAGAAACAACTGTAAGTTTGACATATTACCTTCTCCCTATTGTGGTAATTCTTATAGGCGGATTCTATATTAATTCTACTGTAACAAATGCATTTTGGGAACAAAATTTAGGCATAGGAGTGTTAATCGCAGGAATACTCCTAATCTTTCCAATGACTTTTTTGTTATTGCCAGCAATCCTGAATATGGCACATCACAACGGAACATTAAGATCTGCATATAATTTTAAACAGATCAAAGAAAAATTGAGAAGTGTTGGAATAAAAAAATTATTAATTCCATATTTAGTTACATGGATTATATTAGGCTCTTTTTATCTATGCTTTGCACCAGAAGTGAGATCAATTCCACTAATCGGAAGTATATTGTCTCAAATGATAATTACGCCCTATTTGATCATTTTAACAGGACGAATTCTGGGTTTAGTAGATAGCTAAATGATATAATCTCCAAATCAATAAATTATTGAAAAAATTATTCCAAGTGAGTTTATTCACTTTTTATTTCTTGTGAGGGGATTACCATTTTCTAAGAGGTTGAGGGTTATCTCTTCAAATTCATCCCATAATCCTGGTGCTTCCTCTTTGAAACGGTTAGATCGGGGTAAAGATGATAGTTCAACCCCACTTGAACCATAAGTGCTGTTATATTCCCTGTCCTTTGTATCCAGATCTATTAATTTATAATAAATTGATTTTAGATGTTCTAAACAATTTTTAAAGGATGATATGGCAATTATTTCCCTATCTGTGAATGTTATTGCCAGTAACGATGCCTGGTTTTTCCACATTGTTTCATTCCATGAATGCATGGGCATTTTAATCAGACGATGTGCATGACGGATTTTAAAGTCATCTACAATTATTTCACTTTCTTCGTCTTTGTTTAATTTATACCAGAAATCCTTAAGAAGTTCTATATTTCTATCATTTTCAAGGGAAATTAATGTACGGGTAGAATTTATTTTCCTATTCTTTCTTCTTTTATCCCTGCGCCTGTTACTTATCTCACTAGATGTCAGTCCCATAACTACCCCTAACATAGTTGAGACAATAGGGATATACCCTGTAATATTAAAAATAAAAATCAGCTCCATATATAATTTTTTTTAATTCTATACTAAAAAAAGCAAGCAATTACTATAAATTTAGTATATAATATTATTGATTTTTATGACATTTAAAGGTAATCTAATTCAGCTTTAAGAATTTAATTTATTCAAAAAAAAATTAAATATTGTTATTTAGTGTGATGTATCACTGCAGTTGTTGATGTTGCAGGCCATCCATTGCTTCATTTCCACTATAACTTACTTTTACAGTATTTGATGTACTTAATTCAAGAAATATCTGATTGCTGTTTTCCATTTTCACCATAATGCATCAGTTTTTGAATATAAGACGCCAGCACAAAGAATAGGAGCCCGTTTATAACAAGAATTCCTGCAATAACCATGCCTGGAATGATACCCGGTATAAGCATGGACACACCAAATGCAATAGATGCAATATTCAGCAGTGTCTGTGATACCATTAACTTTTTAACAATAGGTGGAATGTTTTGCACTTCTGCTGATGGTGATCTGGTTGCCTGAACAACAGGTAGGTAACGTTTAATAATTAATATTGATCCCCCGGTGATATTCAAAAATGCAATGAGTAATATGATGTATCCTGTAAAGATTCCTGGAACAATACATGAAAATATTCCAAACGCTGCAAATACAATTCCAAGGATTACCATTAGCCATGAACGTTTAAACTCACCAAGTGGGGTTTCTCCTAGGACCATTATCTGGATAGCATTGAGAACCAAGAGCAGACCAAGCTCTCCATCTGTTGAAAATGGTATTATACCACTTACCACCGGAAAAAGGACTAATCCAAGTAATGTTATTAGTGTTCCTACCATTATTATGGTTGCAATGGAAACAGGAATAGATGCATCCGCTAATAATTTAAAACCACTCTTAGAATTATTATCTGAATTTTCTAAATCCAATTTAGGATTTATTGCTTTATCAGAAGCATACAACCGCGTAATTTTCTGAAGACAGTATGCAAGGTAGAAAATGCTGATACTGTATATAATTAAGAATACTGCAGTTAGATAATCTGTTGTTATGCCTGGTAGAAGTGTTATAATGCCTAAAATAATCATTAATATATAGACAAGACTGCACGATACAGTTAATTGTTGTAATATTCCTGGATTTTTCATCCATGTTTTTGCCTTTTCTTCATTTAAATAGAGTTGTAAAATTAGGGCTATTCCCCCTGCAAAAAGGATTAATCCAACAAGTATCCTTACAATTTCGGATATGATACCTGGTATGAAACATGCAGTCATTCCAATAATTGCTGTTATTATACCTATTATGATAAGCAGCCAAGACCTGCGGAGATCACCAAATGGTGTTTTACCCATTGTAACTATTTGAAAAGAAACAATTACAAGGAATAAACCATATGTGCTATCAGCGGTATAAGGTAAAGATCCTGTATGAATTTTAAATAGAAGCAATCCAAATATTAGTGTAAATACTCCTATTATAAGTAAGATTACAACTTCCAGGGAGAGATCAGATTCTTCTCTCATTTTTAAAAAAGTTTTTTGCTCTTTTTGTGATTCCACCTTATTTCCTCCTTAAATTTATCTTTAAAAAAAATGTTGAAGGTTTGATAAAGTTAAATATAGACTATTCAAAACTTACCATATCTCCTGACCATTATTAAAGCTAGCTGTGAATATCTTGTTAGGATCGTTCGTCTCTTTTACATTAGGAATATTTTTGTCATCAAGACTCCCCAAGCCTAATGGTACATACAGGGTGAAATCCAAGCTATCATCTCCCTTAGAAACCGCTTCAAAATATGCATTGACTGCATCAGGACTGGATATCATCGGGTCTACACTTCCAGTATATGCCCCGTTATTTCTAGTCTTATCAGCATAACTGAATGCTGTTCCAAAAAGAGAATTGTTGCTGATCTTATCAGTTGATTGTGCACCATATATACTATTAGATAACAATACCCATCTTGCGAGCTGCCAGCTTGGCCACATACCATTTCCCCAGCTCATTCCAGGAACAAAAGGATCTTCGTTCGTTATTTCCGACTTTGACATTTCAAATGCCAAAGTTGCAATCGAAATTAACATGAACTCCTTGGCAAAATCATGACCCTGTGGACTCCAGTTCTTATCTGTATGTTTAAGTACAAAATTAGCTGTCTGATAAAAAGAACCCTTCTGCTCACCATAATCTTGTGTGATTTGAATATCCAATGCATGAGAGAGCATACTGAAACCAGGAGTCCAGAATCCTTTTTTACCATTCTCATCGTAGTCTATTATTCCATCACCGTTCTCATCAAACCCTTCCATGAATTCATTTACAATTGAAGAACCTGTTAGGGTATCATGTGCTTCTGCATAGCTCATGATAGTTTTTTGCATATCCCAAAGCATGCAGCTAGGATTGTAATACATGGTATTTGTCATCATTTCAATGAATTTGTTATTTTCAATTCTACCAAGATGACCGGAGAGCGATGCCATTGGTGTGCTGTTTATACTGTCCCATCCTGTTACATAGTACTGCTGCTGTCCTAATCCTCTTTTTTCAGCATATTGATATAGATTATATCTGAAAAGAGGTGAATCAAGTCCCTCTGTTGTTATTATATTTTTTCCTTCAATTTTAGCCACAGGAACATGATGCACAAACTCGGTGTTCCAATTGTTCTTTCTTTTGAGTTCCAATCCTTCAGACATGGGCACTGTCTTGAAACAGTATCTTGAGCATAGAATGTCCATTGCAATACAGTCTAGTGATGAGAAGATGTATCCTTCAGGAATTCTGACAGCGATACCTTCAGCATTATGGTTAAGATTGATCATATTGATGGAATCTGAAACATGTACCATGAACACATTCTGGGCCTGTACTGCTTTAATAATATCAGCCTGAGTTCCGGGCATTCCTGCAGTCTTTGTGGTTAAGTATTTTCCGTTTTCGTCCTTTACAGGCAGGTTGGTTTCATCATCCATTTCCACAACCCATGGCATGTGTGGAAGCTTTGCTTTATAACTAGGCATTTCTGTAGATGGTAACGCGTATTTCCATGTATTTTTATCGCACGTACCCGAGTGACATTGTGTGGGGTAGAGTCCTATACCAAGATTTTTAATTGCATTGGTGATTAGGTCCTGGGCATGGATTTTGAGTTTGGGAACATTTATGAGTATGGAACCCGGATAATCTTTCATATCTTCAGAATTAGCTGGATGACCACCAATTATTACCTTGTGAATGGTGATTTCTTTGTAATTCTCTCCCTCTGGAACTGGAACCGTTCTTCCACGGGATGAATCATGGTCTAGCTTGTTTAGATCGTAAACCATCAACCGATCACTTGCTTTACCTGGAGTAATGTATCTACCTGCAATGCTGTCTTCATAGCCCTTCATGGGGTCGTCAGTATGGGATGATTGATGATGCTCACCCAAATACTTACGAACGAAGTAGAAACCCCAACCTCCATTAAAATCCCCACTTCGTCCTTCAAAAACAGCTTCAGAAGTGATTTTTTTCCCTGCAATATCACTAAAAATAGATTCCAAAATTAAGGACGATGTAGAAGCCTCACCTAAAGACATCTGGTGATAGTTGATGGCTAGTTTATCATGGAACCACCTCATCAAAGCAGCTATCACCGACCAGTCCGTACAAATAGGTGCACCCAGATCTTCACCGTGAGTATTAGGTTCAATAACCTGTGGCCCGACCAAATTAGGTTTGAATAACAATTTCTTTCCTGATTCTGTCAGAAATTTCACCTCTTTAATGAATCCTGTTTCCATGTCAAGACAGATCAGAGAATGATCAATATGGGCGTATATATAGTCGATTTTTTCAACTATCGCTGCCCATGCCTCTGGATCATCGTCGTTAATTACCTTCTGAAGCAGTTGAGGAATTTCTGCATAGGCCTTTGAAGGATCCATACGTGCAGCACAGACAGGTGATCCCTTTGAATCTGTATTTTTCTTTCCCAATTCTGAATCTATGAAATTTCCTTTTTTATGATATTCATTTGCACCCATAACATCACGTCCTGATATTAATAATAATTTCCGCCCCTTTCATACGCAGCTCTGCGTTCGGATGCCATTTTAAGTAGGAATTCTTCTGCATCAGGATCTTCAAGGTTATATTTTTTCCATATACCTACAAGTTCGTCTTCAGGAACAACTATAATCCCCTTATATTCTGAAACCCTGTCAAGAATTAGTTCTGCTGCTTTGTCAGCAGGATATGCATCATCCGGGATTTTTATTTGATCATGAGTTGTGCCATCTATTGATTTTTTAAAGATGGGAGTGGCAATATTGGAGGGGCAGATATTCGAAAAATGGAGCCCTTTCTCAGCGTACTCATATTTCAGACATTCAGTGAGACCTGTGACCCCAAATTTTGTAAGTGAATAAAGCCCCTGAAATGGAAATGGTATAAGACCTGCTATGGAGCTTGTGTTGATTATATGACCAGAACCCTGTTTTAACATAATGGGTACAGCAGCATGAACACCATAAATAACACTCCAAAGGTTAGTATCAATGATATTTTTCCAATCTTCGAGTGTAGCTTGTTCAAAAGGTAAAGTACCACCAACACCTGCATTGTTGAATAAAAAGTCGAGACTACCTGCTTCTGCTGCAGTATCTTCAATTGCCTTTTGTACCTGTTTTTGATTTGTTACATCAACTATGATGGTGTGAATTCGATCTTTGTATTGAGAAAGTTGTTCAGCAGCCGCTGCTACCTTATCAGGGTTACGTCCAACCATATATACAGTTGCTCCTCTTTTTAGAAGTTCTTCACTCACTGCATATCCAATACCAGAATTTGCACCTGTAACCAAACATATTTTATTTTTATAATATTCTGAATTACTCATCATATCATCTCCCATTTATGGATTCACTTTATTATTTTAGCTCCCATAGCATGAAGTTCAGCACTACCATCCATTAAAACAGCCTGATTAATCTTTTTAATTGGTAAAGATGCTAGACTGTTAATTATATGATATTGAGAGGGATTCTGCATCGGAGTTTGTTCTGTCCATTTAAGGCTGCCTTTTCCTATTTGTGCTGTTTCAGCTTTTATACTCTGAGGATAAAGTATAAATTGGCTTAGCTCTGCCCCTGGTGCTCCTACTTTTGGAATATACCTCCATCCAATGGTGTTCATAGTTTTAAATTGTGATTTTAGCTGTTCTAAATCATTTCCAGTTATTGCATTCGTTGCTTCGAAGTTCATATTCAAAAAGGTGTTTCCCTCATAACTGGTTGTGGTTGCATAATGGGGTTTTAATATGTGTAGGTCTGCAATATCTGCATAAATTTTTGGAATACCTGTCTGTTCCCTTCCCCCAAGGATGGGTTGTGTGTTGTTCTCCCATGTTACAAGAGTGTAATCCCCTTCCAGTTGGTCCTTTTTTCCAGTAAAACTTACAGGCGCAGATACATTAATCACATTATACTGTCCACCATGCATCCAGTTGATCTCAGTAAATTTCGAGAATGCTACTTGTACCTCGGGAACAAGTAATTCAAATTCTTCAGGAATAAAATTTTCTAGAATTTTCCTGTCAGTTTCATAACTCATGGCAAGAGAAGTTACTTTCTGATAAATTTTCGATTCTGGATCAAATTTACCTCCACCAAAATGTATTGGCATTAAGTATGTGAAGTCTTTTTCAGGTCTAAACATATTTTACCTCCTCCCAGTAAATCTTATTAATAATAATTCCATTATATCCACCTTAAACTTTTTGATTTAAAATTAAAATGTATCAGGATATATTACAATTCCTAACAACTTAAGGGATAAATCAAAATATTCTCCATAGATTAACTTGTAATCTATACGAACAAATGAACAAAAAATTAAATCTAATATAACACCGATATATATGGACTCGGAAGGAATAAAAATAATAGGCTGATTGTAAGCGATAGTTAGAAAAATATCCAATATCCATGTTATTGTAACATCGGGATAATATAAAGCTCAAAAATTTGTTTTAAGAGGTGATACATAGCAGAATTTGCAAAAAAATAAAAATTTTTAATTGAAATATGTTTTGTCTATCTTTACCCAAATTTAAAGGATTATCTCCATGTTTTATCATTTAAAGCATATTTGAGATAAATATAAAGTATACAACGAATATTAAAGATACAACCCACATTAATGGATGGACCTAAGAAAGGCATTTATTGATTTAGTAGAATCGAAGGATTCTGATATAATTGAATTTAATGTGAACAAATTAAAGAATATTGCTTCATTTAAAAAGAAAACATAACATGCCATTTTCAATGGATAAGAATACTACTTCATCTATTTTTTTAAGATTAATTTGGAATTCGGCCTTATATGAAATTTTCCCCGCATTTTTTGGGACTCCTACTTTATGTAAACTTTTATTTTTATATATACGATTGAGCACCTAACCCCCAATGTATGTTCTTCGCTTAGTTGCTTGCTTCTTTTCATGAATTTGGGTCCCACCAAGCTTCGCTTGGATCCTCCCGATGATTACTTGTTTTCTTCTTTTATTCTACTATTAATCTACCACCATACTCCCCGACATCCTCCCCTCTGCTTGACTCGCTACGCTCGTCAATAGATTGCTGTGTTTCTAACTCTGTATGTACATGTATCGCTTCTTTTTTGAATTAATAAAAAAAAAGGAGAGGATATGATTGTTGGATATACCTAAAGAGTTAAAAGGGAAGGAATTAACAGCATATTTAGTAGAAGAGAGAGAGATAATATAATCGGCAGGATAGTGTGAATATAATTTCACAGAGGCTAGAGACATATTAGATAAAATTGATGTTAAAAGTTGGAGTGTACGAAATATTATAATGGATTTATACAATTATAATCCTCGGAATAAAATGCAACCAGCAATAGAGAAGATTATAAGAGTTCCAGATCCTCGTGCAGTCAATCCACTCCTTAAAGCACTTAAAATGTCTAAAAAACATAGTAAGTTAATATTAAATGCTCTTTTAGCATATGTTTCATCTCACGAAGATTATATATGGGAAATAAACACTGATGATGACCTGCTGATTCAATGGTCTGCTAAATATGCATTAATTAGTCTCTGTTTACAACCATATTCTAAAAACGCTGAAGTTGTCCAATTAAATCATGTATCTGAATTAATTGAAGCAGTACCTGAGTTTTCAAAGTTCATCCTTGATATAGGGATTCAAATATCATCCCCAGATACCCATGAAAGAATCAGAGGTATTAAAAATATAGGAAGACGTGAAGATAGACTATTTGATGATGTCTTACATAAAATATTTCAAGAAGACCCTGATAAGAGTGTCAGAGATGCTGTAAAAAGTTTACTCAAACATTCTAACTTTGAAGCATCATTTAATTCTATGATAAAAAATGCTTGGAGTGATGATAACAGAACTAATCTTGAAACAGAATCATATAATGACATAAACTATAGAGATATGGAAGCTCAAATAGAAGAAAATGATGAGTACATGGACGATATAATTTCAGGGCTGTACAGGAATCGGTAGAATAAGCTTTGAAGCTATTCTTACATTATTCATTTATCTTATTTTTTTTCAAAAAAGATATTCAAAATACGTGAAAAAGGTCACATAATCCTTGTTTTTTTATTTAAAAATCTTTCTATTTGGTTGTAATTAAACAATATATATTAATAGTCCCTATCGTAAAAATATCAAAGGAAGGTCAATAATTTTTTTTGGGATGGGGGTGGAAAGATTTATAGGACAATGTAAATTTTCAATAAATGATCATAATTTAATGGTTTTAGTAGTTTTAATAACCCTATTAGCTGTTATTTTTGCTTTGGGTATGGGTAATGTTTCAGCTGCACCGGGAGATACTATTTATGTTAATGGTAATAGTACTTTGGGAAATGATGATTGGAATGGTGAATCTGCAACATATCAATCAGGCATAATCGGCCCTAAATATTCAATAAAAAACGCAACAGGAACAGTAAACACCAACGGACAAATATACATAGCCAATGAACAATACCAAGGAATAAACAACACAGGAATCACCATTGATAAAAACATGACTATTAATGGAGAAAGTCAAACGGATACAATAATAAACGGAACCGGCGCCAACTGGATATTCAATATCCAAAATGGAATATATTTTTCAATCAACAACCTAACACTAACCAACGCAACCACAACTAATGGTGGTGCTATCATGAATGATGGTACTTTGACTGTAACAGGCAGTACATTCACAGGTAACAAAGCAACTAATTATGGTGGTGCTATCTACAACCATGATGGTACTTTGACTGTAACAGGCAGTACATTCATAAACAACAATGCAGTTGTTGGTGGTGCTATCTTCAAAAATGATGGTACTTTGACTGTAACAGGCAGTACTTTCACAGGTAACAATGCAGGTAGTGGTGGTGCTATCTACAACAATAAGGATACTTTAACCGTAACATGCAGTACTTTCACAGGTAACACCGCAAATTCTGATGGTGGTGCCATCTACAATGGTGGTACTTTGACTGTAAACAACAGTAATTTCACCAGTAACACCGCACAATATCATGGTGGTGCTATCGCCAATTATGAGGGTACTGTGATAAATAATAGTACTTTCACCAGTAACAACTCTGCAAATTCTGGTGGTGCTATCTACAATTATTATGGTACTTTGACTGCAACAGATAGTAATTTCACCAGTAACACCGCAGATGTTGGTGGTGCTATCTTCAATTATGGTGGTACTGTGAATGTAACAGACAGTACTTTCACCAGTAACTTTGCAACTTATTATGGTGCTATCTACAATGAGGGTATTTTGACAGTAAATAACAGTACGTTCACCAGTAACACCGCACAAGCTTATGGTGGTGCTATCTACAATGCTTATGATAGTACTTTGAATGTGAGTTTCTGTCGGATTGTAGGAAACACGCCATATGATATATATTCTGATGGAGATTCCTGTGATGTTGATTATAATTGGTGGGGGTCTAACTTTGTGGGATCAGATCCAGTTACAGCAGGAAGAGTAGTAGGGGCCACTGTTTCTAAGTGGTTAGTTTTAACTACTACATCTGATCCGAACACCATTAATACTGGTGAAACCTCAAATATCACAGCTGATCTGTTACATGATCAAGATGGAGTTTACCAAAACCCTACCGGTGGTCATGTTCCTGATGGAATTGTTGTTAACTTCGCAAGCGATGCATTAGGCACAGTCAACCCATTAACAAGTACTATGATTAATGGTGAAACATCAACACTCTTTACAGCAGGTTTAAATCCAGGAATATCTACAATAACATCAACTGTTGATGCAGAAACCGTAAATACAGATGTTACAATTAACTCAGCTGCACCTCCAATTGTTACCAGCACAAATCCGGTTAACAATGCAGTTAATGTCGCATTGAATAAGGTAATACAGATAACCTTCGACAAAAACATACAACTCGGAATGAACCCTTGGATAGAACTCTATGAAACAGTAACAGGAAACACCAAAACATTCACAACAAACATAGTAGACAATATATTATCCATAACACCAACCTCACTACTAGCACTAGGAACATCGTACTCTGTTATCCTACACTCCAACAGCATCACAGATATGGCAGGAATTGGATTAACAGCCCCTTATACAACACGATTCACAACAGAAGCTGCACCAGTTGTTACCAGTACAAGTCCACTTTACAATGCATTTAACGTCGCATTAAATAAGGTGATACAGATAACCTTTGATAAAGCCATACAACTCGGAACCAATCCATGGATCGAACTCAAAACAAGCAACAGTGGAACAATAGTACCATACACAACAAACATAATAGGAAATGTACTATCAATAACACCTAACTCACTCTTAAATGCAGGAACTAAATACACAGTCATCCTACACTCCAACAGCATAACAGACATGCAAGGAAATGGTTTAAACACACCGTACACAACCATATTCACAACAACCTTACCACCAGTCGTAACAAGCACAAGTCCAATGAACAACGAAGTTAATGTGGCTGTAAATAAGGTGATACAAATCAACTTCAGCAAAGCCATCCAACTCGGAACTAACTCATGGATAGAACTCAAAAATCAATACGGACAAATAAAACCATACACAACCAGTATAAACGGTAACACACTGAATATAACAGCCAACGCAGCATTTGCAAGAGGAACAACCTACACAGTCATACTACATTCAAACAGCGTTACAAGCACAGGCGGAGCAGGACTAACAACACCATACACAACAAAATTCACAACAACCACAACATAAAATAAAATAAGCGAATATTATAGAGGATTAAAAAAAACTCCTCACATTTCCTATTTTTTTTCATTAATTCTTCTAAAGTTTTTTTTTAAAATTTCAAATATGTATATAAGAAGTAATAGAATAATAATAATAATAAAGATATTATGGTTATTTTAAAATGGTATACGAAAAAATTTTATTGGTAGAGGATGATAGTTTAGAAGCCATGGATCTTAAGCGTACATTAGAATTTTTAGGTTATGAAGTCCCATGTGTCGCGTCCAGTGCAGAAGAAGCTGTAGCAAAAGCTTTAGAAATAATGCCAGATCTTATCTTGATGGATATATTTCTTAAAGGAGATTGTGATGGTATTGAAGCTGCTTCTAAGATTAAAGAGCTTAATATACCTATTATTTATTTAACTGCTCATTCTGAAGAATCTACAGTTGAAAGAGCCAAAGTAACAGAACCCTATGGATATATAATTAAACCCTATAATATTAATGAAATTAAATATTCTATAGAGTTCTCAATTTACAAGAATAAAATGGAAAAAGCTCTCAGGGAAAGTGAAGAACGTTATTCCAAAACCCTTGACGCAGTGAATGATGGACTCTGGGACTGGGATACATCATCGGGAAATGTATTCTTCAGCAATAATTATTGCAAAATATTGGGATACGATCCTGGAGAATTCCCTGCCAACCATGAATCTTGGAGATTGCTTGTTCACCCGGATGATATAGATTCTGTTGAAAAAAAGGTACAAGAAAGCGTGGAATCCGGCAGAGGATTTGAAATAGATCTTCGGATGAAAACTAAATCAGGAAAATGGTTAAATGTATCTACCCAGGGCAAAGAAATTGAAAAAGATTCAACAGGAAACCCAACACGGATAGTTGGAACACTCAGAGATAGAACAGATCGTGTAAAAGCTGAAAAAATGATTAAAGAATCACTTGAAGAAAAAGAAATGCTCTTGAAGGAGATCCATCACAGGGTGAAAAATAATTTGATGATTATATCCAGCCTCTTGAACCTTCAGTCACAATACATAACAGATAAAGCATCTCAAGATATTTTCAAAGAAAGTCAAAACCGTGCACGATCCATGGCACTTATACATGAACGATTATACCAATCAACCGATCTTAAAAGAATAAATTTCGGTGAATACATCACATCACTGGCCAATGAACTTTTCCATACATATGAAGCGGATTTGGGCCTTATAAAACTAAAAATTAATGCTGAAGATATTTTCCTCGACATAAACACAGCAATACCATTAGGATTAATAGTAAACGAACTCATCACCAACAGTATAACACATGCATTTCCAGAAGGCAAAAGGGGAAAAATCAATATTGACTTCCATCCCCGAGACAATCACTACGAATTCATCGTTAAAGATAACGGAATAGGATTTCCCGAAGATATAGATTACCAAAACACAGACTCACTCGGTTTACAAATAATAACAAGTTTAACAAACCAAATTGATGGTAAAATTGAGCTTAATAAAAATAATGAAACAGAATTTAAGATAACTTTTAAACAGTTAGAATTATAAAAAAAGCAATAAGCCTAAGATAATGGGGTGATGTGTATATAAAGATCTGTTGCTATCCCATCACCCGGCTACATATGTATGTACGCACATGTATGGATTAATGAAGTCAATGATATAAAGCGAAATATTATGTACCTTTTAGTACCTCACCAGTGATTGCGTTAATCTTAACCATCCCGCCGGGACCGATGTAGTTATCGGTATTCAGAACGTCAACCCAGTAGTAAGGTGATTTGGATGTGGGATAAGAACTTATGACATATTTGGCTTTGGACACAGGCCATGCTGCCTTTGCTATCCTTATCGCTTCACTTGCACTTATATATTTATTTTTAGTATTGTTAAATGAATGTGTTTACTCATAGATATATAGATTTATTCATATAGTTATTTACGTACTATGTCATTTACACAGAGCTGCTGATAATTTGAGACGTTTACTATAATGGTAATTATTTCTATTTCTTAATGTTAATATATTCCAAAATGTTTACTTAGGATTATTTTTTATTATTCTCTGAGGATATAAAAAAATTTTAATTTGTTACCCAAATTTCATTATCCGGGTTATTGGGGTCGGGTTCCCAGTGTCCACTACTTCCAGAATCACTACTTCCAGAATCACTACTTCCAGAATCACTACTTCCTGTATCATAGTTTTTGTTGTTGTTGTAATTGTTATTTTGTGTGTCGGTTGGTATATTTTGTTGATTACTGAGAACAGCTCCGGTTTTAGCATTTATTATTATTCCACCAATATTGGCTCCATTATAAGTATAGGTACTATAATAAACCGCGTCTCCATTCTTGGCTTTTACTAATATCGGATCACTTGTTACTACTCCTTTACCTGCGTCACTTTTTGCTATCGATTTTGCTTTACTGAAACTTATATATTCCGAAGTGTATGGGATTGTACTATTTGTAACATTAGTTCCATTTGTTTGATTTAATGTGGAATTATTACCAGTTTTATTCATATTTGTTAAGAACATATATCCAAATGCAGCACCTAACATGCCAACTAAGATTATTACGGCGATTATTAAGACTACATTCAACTTATCCATTTTACACATCCCCATTTGTTTTATTTTAATGACTTTAAATCAAAATATCCTCGCTCTCCCCCTCCCACTCATCATTCCCTATTTTATTGTGAGCGAATTTCTAATTGTATTATATGCTTTAGTTTGGTTAGCATACATCTCAAAAAATAATCCCTTTGAAGGAATAACCAAATTATCTGAAGGGATACTATCCTGATATTCAAGTGCAGGAGTTCCATTTATACTTACATCCTTTGCTCCATGCGATTTAGCTACATTAACAGTAGTTTGGTCATTAGTGGGAAAAGAACTTATATCCCCTATATATTTATCATCTAAATTTCCCCCGGTTGTTGGAGTTCCACTAAACATATATATTAAACATTCAGTGTTTGTCGAATTGTCTACAACAACAATATTTTCGGGATAAATAAATTTTACATATTTATTTTCAAAAACACCATGTGCATTCGTAGTGGTTACGTTTGCAGAGTTATTATTGAATTATCACTCGAAGTACAACCAGAAATTGAAACTACAAAAAAAATTACCAAAAAAATAGAAACAAATAATTTTTTCCCCAAAAATAACACCCCCGTGTAATTTTAATAATAGTTTGTATTACCTTAAATGTTTTGATTTAATATTATAATTAAATTCTAAAAAAATAAATCATGGAACTTATCAAATGTTATTCGGAGTTGTTACAGGGAGGATATTGAGTAGATACGGACAAAATCATATATTACAATTTAATTTTAATTAAATGTTTTCAAAAACTATTGTCTCAAATATAAAACATGAAAAATATTATTCAAAAATAGATGACACCTACAAACATGATTTAAATATAACCAAAACTAATTTTAACTATGTATTGTAATTTGTGGGGGTTAATATGAGTTTCATGACGGATATATTATATAAGTAAGAATCTAAGCATTTTAGATATGGAAAATGAAATATTAGAACTCGTAAAAGAGTATAATGATTCGAATTCGTAATTTCATTTAATTGATTTAATTATATATTTTTTTTCTTTTTGATTTTCCTATTCAAATTTGAAGAGTTTGTTGTATTTCGACTTTCCTTTTAGTTACTTCCACGTTCTTTTGTATACTTCTAACAGCATTATGTAAACTTGCATCGAGATAGCATTGTAATGATTCTTCTTTTGTTAATATTGAATCTATATTTCTATCTAATAGGTGTACTCTTTGTAGGATTTTGGGCCAATATCCAATTAATTTCCAGTCTTCACTTCTGTCCAGATACAGATCTATTTTATTAATATATTTTATTTGTTCCATCATAGAAGTGTAAAATCTATTAAATTCGTTTCTTGTAAATAAAATGACTTCTTCATGTTCTTGAAACATTTCCGGATGGGATAGTTCAGCAATTTGTCCATTAGGTATTCCTTCACTTACTCTCATACTCATCACTCCATATATGTAGAAATAATTGTATGGATAACTGAACATATCCCTATTGAGATAGAGACCCCTTGAAAAGTAATCAATAAAAAATTTAAAAAAATAGTATTTAAAAAGTAATATTAATTCTGCATCATGAATTTACATTTTGGGCAGTAATGTTCCACAATAATTTTTTTGGTAGAATAAAAAGAAGAAATGGAATTAAATATTTAAATCCATCAGTTCATTATTGGTCTTTGGTTTTGTGATATTATATAGAGTTTTAGTCCTGTTACCCCAATCCAGATCCAAGATACTAAAAGAAATGCTCTCTGTGAAAGCCCAGGGTATATACCATAAAGAATAGCGACTTTGAGCAAAATTACCAAAATTAGTGACAGTAAACCACTTATTAATGAATAAGTTCTATATCTCCCCCAAATCGTGCTATCTTTATTTTTTAACCCTTGCCAAATTAGTAACTGTGCTGCGATAACAGCAACGAAAGCAGTTGAACTGACTATATTATGCGGGTTTGCTGATAGAAAACTTTCAGGAAATACTCCTGCAAAAAATACACCCAGAGCGAATATTATTACAAACCATATCGTCCATTTCAATGCTCTCCCTTGTGGGCTTGGTAAACCCTTTCGAAGACCAATAGCCAAACCAATTGTTAAAATACCAAATACAAAGAAATTGATATTTTGAAGTATTGCTAAGTGGCCGACACCGAGATCACTAACATAATTATAATACTGGCTATAACCCGGCCGTAAAAGACTCTCCACTATTACCATAAACCAAAAGAATATAGGAGCAATAATACCACAAAATGCATAAAATTTTAGTCTGTCTTGTCTTTTAGTAATCATATCATTTTTATTCATTAAATCACCATTTTGTTTTACATTTATCAAACATAAATCCACTTCAAACCAAACTGTGGCCTCAGTAAATTCGATGTTTGATTTGTGTAACAACTTATTGTTTGTCCCGTGCATGAAAATACATATAATTTTTGTCATCTGAGAATTGAAAAAGTAATAAAATTATTCATAAATATATGATGTGAGTATTATGAGAACAGTATTGGTGCAATTATACCGCACAAAGCATAAAATTCTAGTTTTTTTGGGTGTTGCTCAATAATATCATTGTTATTAGACATTTAACCACCATAGTATTAAAAAAATATAAAGTTAACCCAATCTATTAAAATAATTTCCATTTATTCCATTAATTCTAGAATATTATTTAGATCAGTTTTTAATTTAAGTGCTTCTTCTTTGTTTAATAGTAAAAATGTACCAGTACAGGTATTTTCTATTTTTATAATATTTTTTTCATCATTTAATTTAGCTACTATTTCCTTTACCATGACTATTCACCTGTTTATTATTTCAAAATATTATCGGGATATCACATTATCTTTTCTATTTTTATTCAACGTATTACGTCCTAAAAAAACCCATTCAATAAACAATATAGTCAAAACAGAAGTCAAAAAAAAGTTTAACTTTATATCCCAGTTTTAAATCTTTTAAATTTCTATTTAATTTATTTTAATCATTTATTTTTTTTTGTATTGAATTAAATTGGTTAAATTTTTTTATATTCAAATAATAAACCGTAAATCCTTGAAAATAAGCTCTTAATAACTTCTTTTGAATCACATAAAATTATATCAACAATCAACAACATATCGTATTACGATATATATTATTAATGGATTTGATTAAACTGCAAAACATAAATGAAATTTGGAAATACTGGGAAGCTATTAATAAACAAATAAGGTTGAAACATCGTGAAACAGCACAGAAGTATGGTTTTACATTTGAACAGTTTCATCTCTTAATTGAACTGGACCATCATTCTGAATTAAATATTTCTGCAGATGTTTTACCTCCCACAATAGGAGAAGTAGCCTTTGATATGGGTAATGCTCCACATACACTGTCTGATAGGATTAAAAGACTTGAAAAAAAAGGTCTTGTTGAAAAGAGAAGAGATGATAACGATCTAAGAGTTGTTCGAGTTATGCTCACAGATAAAGGTCAAAATATTATCAACAAGATAAAAAATGAAGCAGGAAACATTTTTATATACAATGCACTTGAAAAAATGGATGAAAAATCATTAGAAAACCTGTTAAATGGATTAAAACAATTAAATAAAGAATTAATCTAGGAAATTAAAATTATATTTTTTACTGAGAATTATATTTTGATAAATTTTATGGGGAATACATGTTGAGTACAGAAAAATCTTGTAAACCAGAAAATAGTATTAGTAACAGAACAGTAGCGTTGATTGTAGCTACGTTAGCCTCATTTTTCACACCTTTCATGGCTTCCGCCATAAACATAGCCATCCCAGCAATTGGTTCACAGTTTGCTGCAGATGTTATTTTATTAAGCTGGATACCAACAGTTTATCTGTTAGCCGCAGCCGTTTTTGCAGTTCCCTTTGGTAGAATTGCAGATATCTATGGAATGAAAAAAATCTTCACCTATGGTGTAATCATTTTCACTATATCTTCATTATTATGTGCCATTTCACCATCCATACTTACACTCATTATGTTCCGTGTTTTACAGGGAATAGGGTCTGCCATGATATTTGTGACAGGTCTTGCAATTATAACCTCTGTCTATCCGCCAAGAGAAAGGGGAAAGGCCATAGGAATAAATATTGCAAGTGTTTATATTGGCCTTTCATTAGGCCCTGTACTGGGTGGAATATTAACACAGTATTTTGGATGGAGAAGTATTTTCATTGCTGTAATACCGCTGGGATTACTGGTACTTGCACTCACTGTTTTCAAGTTGAAAGGTGAATGGGCAGAATGCATAGGCGAGAAATTCGATATAAAAGGGTCAATTATCTACAGTATAGCCCTTGTAATTCTGATTTATGGATTTTCAATACTTCCAGGCGAACTTGGAATAATACTGGTAATTTTAGGTGTTATTGGTATCCTTGCATTTGCACTCTTTGAATTAAGGGTTAAAAATCCTGTATTTGAGGTAAGACTCTTTAAAAATATAACCTTCGGATTTTCAAGTTTGGCGGCGCTAATAAATTACAGTGCAACCTTTGCTGTGGTTTTCCTTTTAAGTCTTTACCTGCAGTATATTAAGGGTCTGGATCCTCAGATGGCAGGAATTATCCTTGTTGCACAGCCAATTGTCATGGCAATTACATCACCTGTAGCAGGTAGATTATCCGATAAATTTTCACCAGGTTTAATTGCAACAATTGGAATGACAGTTACAGCCATCAGTCTCTTGTGTTTAACATTCCTTACAGCAAACACCAGTTTTGAGTATATTATAACAGTTTTATTGGTTCTTGGATTTGGACTGGGTATGTTTTCATCTCCAAATACAAATGCGATCATGGGATCTGTTGAGAAAAAGTTTTATGGTATTGCGTCGGCCACAGTTGGTACAATGCGTTTGATAGGGCAAATGCTGAGCATGGGAATAGCATTACTGGTATTTTCAGTGTTTATAGGTAATGTTCTGATTGAACCAAGTAACTATCCTGCACTTTTAACCAGCATAAATACTGTGTTTTTAATCTGCACAATTCTATGCTTTATAGGTATATTTGCATCGTTTGCCAGAAGATAAAACAGATATTAAAAGAAAATCTGATGGAATAATTTCCATTTTTTTTTATTATTTTTCTATTTTTTTATTTATTTTTAAGAAAATATTTTAGAATTATATATTAGGACACACTTCAAAGCCATTTAAAATATCCTTGTGTATTGTCCATTGATTGCATAATATAACTGTACCAGTATCATGAGATGTTCTTTGCAGTCTTCCTATTTGTTGTAATGTTTTAAGTCGATATTCTTCTTGTTCAATACCATGCACACCACGTTGTTCTAGACCATTCCATGTTTTACGTATTTTATTTGGGATTCTACTCTTGGTACCAGGATAATATTTATCCTCTTCACTTTTTGGTACATATGGAGATCTTCCAATAACAACAACTTCCAATTCCTTTCCAGGGAAATCTATTCCTTCGTGTAAACTGCTTCCAATAATACATCCCCCGGTTGATACAAATCTCTTTTTAATGTGCTGTTTTGTTTCTGTATTATTTTTACCCTCATGAAAATTATATATATGATTCTCATAACCCGAATCTTTTAATGCACGTACCATATTATCGCACTGCCATTTTGCATTAAAATGTATCATAATGTTACGATCTTCTTTGATTAAAAAATTTAATAACGGCTTATAAATACGTTTAAAATCATTGTAATCACGACTGTTAGTATAATTAATTCTGTTAAGGTTGATTGGGGCTTTTTTAACTATTTTACTGTCATCAAAACGATATTTTTTGGGTGTTTCATATATATAATCCATTTTCATTCCAGTAATTTTTCCAATTAATTCTAATCTCCTGCTTTCATTGTGGTGAGGGTAATGAATTGTTCCACTCATCATCAGATGTTGTGGTGCTGCTTCCATGAATGTTGATCTGCTAAGACTGGTGTAGTCAACTGGAATTACCCTTACACATCTTTCTAATTCATCTTTAGAAATAAATTTATCATATTCTTCAGCAGGCAGATATTCATACTGGATACGGTAATGAATCTGTGTTTCAAGTCGTTCGATCCATCTTCTTTTATTTATATCGTCTTTAGTGTTGTATTTTTCTTTATATGATTCTAATTCTGTTTTTATTTCTTCTATAGGTGTTTGAACATCCTTAAAATAATTGAATATTGTTTTTGACAACTTTTCATCGATTATTCTACATGCACGTGTATGATTATATTCAATACCGGTCATTTCTCGGATTATATCCTGGAATTTATGTGATTCATCCCAGATTATTAGTGGACAACCCCATGGTAATGCCGGACGTATGTTAATTAATGCAAGCATCATATGGTAGTTGGTTACAACTACTTTATAATCCATAAATGTGCTGATTTTTTTACTGTATTCGCAAGAATCGTTGGTTAAACTGTAATGATGTTTACATGGTGATTTTAGACTGTGAGTACATAATTCTGCTGTATGATCTGTATTGGCCAGACATTTATACTCACTTTTACCTGCAAGTAACATTACATCTTCTAGCTTTCCAAAATCTCTCTCATATTGTTTCATCAGATCTTTTGTAGGTGTAACAATGAATACTGTTCCAGGTAATTCTAGATTGATGGCAATTTGCATTGCAATTAAACTTTTACCAATACCTGTGGGTGCATCTGCAATAATATTTTGATTTTTATGTTCAATGAAATAGTCAAAGAAATGTATCTGGTTCTCACGAAAATCACTTCTATGTACTTCTTTTGCTATATTCCGCATCCCTTAATTGCCCCATTTATATTTTATAACTCTTTTTCAAGTTTGTTTACTGCATCGTGAACAGAATTAGTTAATTTTATTGCTTCTTCTAATCCTAAAACTTCTGAATACCGTTTAAAAAGATTTTGCCATGATGCATCTATTTTTTCCATTAGTGCCATTCCATTGTCAGTTGGATAAAGAAAGGATGATTTTCCCACGATTTTCCTTTTAACAAGGTTTTTATGTTCTAATTTGTCTATAAAACGTGATGTTGTTGATGGTTTTATATCTAGTTCCTTACTTAGATCATTTTGGGATATTCCTGGTTTTTTATTGATAATCATTAATGCCAGGGCTTGTGATGGGAAAAGTCCTGTTGATTTGAACTCCTCTTCGGCCATTTTGGTTAGTATTCTCGATAATCTGTTGCTTGTTAAATATAGACAATCACATAAAGATCCTTTGGTCATGTTTTCCTTCCTAATTTTGATGGTTGTAATATCTTAAAAATAATCTTTTAAGTTTAGAGTGTTTATGTTTGTTATTGATATTAAAATTTTTAAAATTTTATTGAACAGTTGTAACATCTATTGGAGAATATTACAACATATTGTATTCCTAGTACTATTATGAAAAAAATATTATATATGTTTGTACATACAACTATGTTGTGGATTATATAATTTGGAGGTATAACATGAAAGTAGTAGGATTTGTAGGTAGTCCAAGAGAGGGTGGAAACACCGAAATTATGGTTGAAGAAATATTAAAAGGAGCTTCGATGAGTGGAGCTGAAACAGAAATTTTCAATCTGAATAAACTCAATATCAAACCATGTCAGGCATGTATGCACTGTAAAAGTAACGAAGGTGAATGTGCAACCGATGATGATATGCAGAAAATTTATAAAGAAATAATGGAAAGCGATGCATTTATACTTGGTTCCCCAATTTATATGTGGCAGATGTCAGCTCAAGCAAAACTATTCACAGACAGATTATATGCACCAATGGGTTTTGAGGAAAAATTCGGTAAAACATCATCTGCACTGGTTTTTTCACAGGGTAACCCGGATATAGATAGTTTTGAGGAATATATAAACTCCACAAAAGAAGTATTCAACCTTTTAGGTTACACTGTTAAGGGTGTACTTATCTCAGCAGGAGATCAAAGCCCTGGAGATGTTAAAAATAAGGATGATGTTCTCAAAAAAGCCAGAGAAATAGGTAAAGATCTCGCAAACTAAAACACTAAAATTTTTTTATCCTTTATTCATCTTTTTTTCTCAGTTTTCAAATGAATGGCTGTACAATTTATTGGATATACAGTGCAACTGTAAACTTTTATGAAAAGAATAGAATACTTGTAATCATTTTAAAATTCTATTGTTTATCCAAGAAGTTACTGAATTTAAACACCTTTTCTGGACATGATAATTCACATTTCAGGCATGCCATTCCATTGCATAGATCTGTTCTAACAGTTGCTGTTCCATTCTCCATTTTAAGAGCAGCTTCAGGGCAATTTTTCATACATGTCATACAATTGGTACATCCATCAAAATTTGACTTTAATATTGAACAGATTTTAACTATTTTCAAACCATCCTTACCCAGTTCTGATATATCCCTTTCGAAAATTCTGTGTATACTGGGATCTTTAACCCTTGAAGGGATCTTCTGGAAACCATATTTATCCAACCAGTCATTGTACATCCACAAAGGCATACCCTGCTCATACATTGATAGTTCCAGGGAATATATTTTCTCAAAAATCGATGAAGTGGCCAGCATAATATGATTACTACGCATACCCCTAGCTATTTCCTGTAATTTGCCAAGGAGATCAGGATTCAAAACTATATCCCTGGCCATTGCAAGAGATGTGTTTCCCAATTGATAGATATCCTGAGAGGATGGTGGTATCTGTCCAACACCCAGAGATTTATGTGGATCCACATAAAACCCCGATGCACCGGCCATATAAATTGAATCAATATCAGTTAAAAGAATCTCAGCTTCCTCTGCAAGCGTTAAATAAGCTGCTCTAAAAGCTCCCAGAGCTTTACCTATCATAATTATATCCTTTTGGGAGAGATAAATTCCATCCTGCAGATTGATCATATGATCAGGACTCTTTATTTTGGGAAGAGATATTAAACCCGAATCTAAACCTAAACTGAAAGCTGCAATAACTCCTGTACCAGTTATACCCTTTGATTTACCATCCATCTCTCCTTTTAAAAAAGTTTTTCCAGTTACTGGATCAACTACATTTCCCTGTTTAATCATAAGTTCATTATCAAGCACATAGCTTCTCCATCCAGAATCAACAAGATCAAGATCGCATATTGTACCCGGAGAAGCCAGCCTACCTTTATCTATCATCTGACCTTCTATTGCTGGCCCTGCAGCGGCTGAACAAGTGTATATTTCCCCATTAATAACCAATGCCATTTCAGCATTGGTTCCAAAATCAATCACAAGATATATACCCTTTTTCTCTAATATACCCGATTTAAAAAGCATTGCAAGAGCATCTGCCCCAATTTCATGTTTTATTGCTGGTGGAATGTATATTTTAGCTTTTTGATTGACTTCGAGTCCTATTTCTTTGGGGGATACTGTGGTTGCATCTCGGGATGGTGGTGTTACATTTAACCGTTTAAGAGCATTCTCACCCCAGTAAGCTAAATCTCTTATCTCTATATTATGAAATAGGGAAAGTTGTATGGGATTACCGCAAACTGCTACTCTTTCAACATTTTCAAGGTCTATTCCCAAATTATTTATCACATCGTTGATTGTTTCAACTAAAAGTTTATGAGCTGTCTCCCTACCAACTTCAATAGCAAAGTGTAGGTGATCTACCACGTTAGCACCTGGCAGTGGATGTCTAAGAGTGATAGCAGTAGATATTACCTTGGATGTTTCCTGATTTATGGCCTGTGCCCTTATACCACTGGTTCCTATATCACATGCTATTAGGTATTTCTCTTTCATGTTCAGCACCTTTTTATTTTCAAATTTTACACTGCTAGATGTTTAAATATGATTTAAAATTCGAGTTTTATTAAATTAAATATGTTCTAAAACTTTGAATATATTAATGGATGGTTCATAATGAAATTCTAATGCCAATTAATTCTAGTGTTGTTAAAAAAAATATAAAAAAAGGATTAAAGATTTTCTTATTGCTTGGATAAATTTTTTT
The DNA here is from genome assembly GCF_019931065.1 of Methanobacterium spitsbergense. Classification (NCBI taxonomy): domain Archaea; kingdom Methanobacteriati; phylum Methanobacteriota; class Methanobacteria; order Methanobacteriales; family Methanobacteriaceae; genus Methanobacterium; species Methanobacterium spitsbergense. The sequence continues at coordinate 58,480 of NZ_JAIOUQ010000005.1, forward strand.
ATGAATACTCTGAAACAAATTCTCCAACTATTTCTGCGTATTCTTTTCTAAGTTCTTTCCATGTTTTTTTGTCTTTTAATATGGCATCGGCAAGTTTTGGTGCATGGTATGCCTCTACACCGTAGACACTCATTGGGAAAGATTCAACATAATCCTTTCGAACTGCACCACCACCACATCCTATGGCTGGAACTTCAAGCCCTTCCTTTTTGAGTGCTTCTACAATTTTAGGGAATGCAGTCATTGTTGTTGTCATGAGTGCTGTTCCAGTCATGAATATGGGGCTGTACTCTTTTACAGCTTTCACAACATCATCGGTTGGTACATCTCTTCCCATATCTATTGCTTCATATCCACCAGCTCTCAGGAACATAACTACAAGGTTTTTTCCTATGTCGTGTGGATCTCCTTCGGCTACAAATGATACAGTTGTTCCTTTGGTTTCACTTTTATGGCCCAACACTTTTTCACACTCTTTGACTCCTTCCATCATTCCATCACCAGCAAGCATTAAATCTGGAAGGAAGTAAAAACCCTTGGTGTAGAGTATGCTTACAGCATCCATTCCCTTCATTAAACCGTTGTTGATTATATCAATTGGAGATATACCGTCATTTAAAGCTTTTTGAACGTTGGCAAGTGATGCATCTCTATCCTCGTATAAAACTGCAAGTGCTATGGCTCTGAAGGGTTCTTCTGTTGGGAGGATGTTTACCACATCTAGATCCCATTCTGGTTTGATTGCAGCGCCTTCAATTTCAACGTTGTATCTAACTGCAACAAATTCTTGGTCCATTTTGTTTTCTAAATCTTCGTAACTCATGTTTCTAACCTCCCTTTATAATTCATAATTTTTCGGGTCAAATTCAGATATTTTCCTTGAGTACTTCCTTAAACAGTCCTCAATAAACTGATCAGATTCAGTTGGCAGTGCTTCAAAGATTTTAAGTGCACTGTCTAGCGAATCTCTTTCAAATCTTGTTAGGTACATTTTTTTAGCGTCAACTGCTTCATTTATTATGGCTCCTGCTTCAAGAGCAGCAGCTCTAGCTCTAAGATATGGATCGTTACCATATCTTACTATTGCTTCGCCTATTCTGTGGGCATTATCATAAGCAAGTACCAACGCCTGTGGATCCCTGTATTTATCGGTTAGTGTATAAAGATCTCTTAATACTTTTTCCTGTCCTGTTTGAAGGGCAGTGTTCATGAGTGCGGCTTCGTACCCTGTTGCCTGTAACCATACCTCTGGTGTGGTGCCTCCCATTTCCTGCCTATGGTAAACTGATTCGTTACTCCATACATCTGTAACAGCGGCTGTAAGGTTACCCATGAGATCAGAATGTGCGCAAACTGCATTTTTACCTTCGGTTGCAATTGGAACTCCACTTATTGCTTTGATGATTGGATTTTCATATCCACAATCTTTAAGTGGACCTATAGCACCACATTCTACGGCTACAAGACTTCTTGCTGCCGCCATAGCCCTTGCAAGCGCTGCTAATGTATGGGAACAATCCTTATCAAGCAATCCTCCTGCAAGGAACATTGCTGTATTGGCTTGGGCACAGTCAGTGTCACCTGCAGGTCTGCAGTCGTATTTTCTACATATGGCCACTATTCTTTTCCACATATACTCCATATCTATGCTTCCAAGAACTCCTATACCAAATAATATGGCTTTAGGGTCTCCCCTTGCTATACCATAGTCAGACACAGATTTTCCACCAATGGTTTCAATTGAAACACATGATGCACCATTGGCTGCACTGGCCTCTACAGACTCCATTATTTTGTTATCATAGTCCGATCCTCTGAGTCCTGGAGCTCTTTCCTCAATCCTTATGTCAGCGGGTGTTGCCAGTAGGGATACTCTTATATCGTATTCATCATAGTATTTTTCAAGGGTTTCGGCTTGAATCTTTGTGCATTCTGCTGTCCAATCAGGATTATATGTTTGCTGAAATATATGTTCCTGTTCTAACATAAAAGCAGGTAAACCTATGGCAACTGCCCTTTCACAGGCACTTTGAGTTATGTTTCTGCATTCTGAAACCATCTGTTCTTTTGATTCTTCAGAACCTTCTACAGGAGCTACCTTTATTTCAGGCACAACATAACCCGCACCAATCTGTGTATTCCAACGTTGGCTTACTGGAAATTTAGCACGGCCGAACACCATTTCATCAGGGTCTTTATATATCATTTTTGTAAATCTTTTCATATGGGTCATGTTATATTATATTGTCCTGAATTTCTATAAATCTTTTGGAATTTTTTATTCAGTTTTTATAGGTTTACAATGGTTTAAATGTTAAATGCAATAAATTTATATTTATTAATGGCTAAAAAAGTAATATATAACCCTTTGGTAATTAGTTCATGAATTATATGTTTACCAGTATGGAATGACACGAAGATAATTGGTGAGTGATTGATATTCACAGTTATCTGGAGTTTTTTAGAAACTACTGTAACCGGAGATATATGTAAATGGTGGTTGAAAGTGCAATAAATATTATAAAAAATTTGCAAGGTGTTGTTGATGTTCAGCAACTTTCAAAGGAAGACCAGCAATCCCTGCTTAAAATTGAATCGAATAGAAAGGATGATATAATACCAGTTATTAACCAGGGATTGAACGAATGTATAGAAAGGGAATTTTGTCTTGTTATGCTCAAAACAGTTGAATTTCGAAGTCCTCCCAAACCAACTGTGATCCTTACAACCAACAAAGGAAGGATACTAGGACAGGAGCTGATTTCAGCCGAAGATAGGGAAAAATATTCCAGTCGCAACGATGTCTATTTTTTAAGCACCAACTTCATTGTGTTTAGACCGGATAAAAAATTTATAAGAGGGCACACTGAAAAAGAATTGTTTATTTTACCACCCATACCATTTCCTGAATTAAATGAGATGGAAGACATCACAGACATTGTATCTGGTACACCTTCAACAATGGGCGATGTATATATTAAAGATAAATATGGTTATCCTGATGATCCACACCTTGCAACCATACTTGTTGCCTTCTCAAAGAAGGAAGAACATTAGATAGCAAATAATAAAATAGAAAAAAAAGATTTATACTGTTTTAGGAGGATTTGAATATTACTTTGATTTATATACCGTAATATTCGTTTCTTGCCTCGACCATTGCCTTAATATTTGCAATTGGAGATTGTGGAGCTAAACCACAACTAGGAGCAATTATATCTATTCCTGCTTCTAATATGTTTTTTACTTCGTTTTTTACCTCTTCTTGTGAACCTCTAAACAGTGTCTGTGTTGTTGAGATGTTTCCAATAATTTTGGAAGTTGTTTCCCCACCCATACTCATTGTTTTTCCACCAACCCTCATGACCTTTCCAGCTTTTCCAAGCTCTTCCTTTGCCTTTTTGATATCTACCTTCTCTTCAATGCTGATTCCATTGTAACCTATGCTTGCCATATCCCTTATTATGGGCTGGGTAGATCCGCAGATATGTAGAACTTTTTTGGTTTTTATTACATTTGCAAGGTCTTCGAGTACTGGTTTAACAATAGATTTGAACTGAAGCGGGTCTATGAGTTCTGGAGCAGCTGTGGGTTCAGCAACACATATGATATCGGGACCAACATTGGAAATTGCTTCTGCATAGTCCATACACGCATCAAGAGTATTGTCCAATGCTATTTCAACCTCTTCTGGCCTGGTTTTCATGTACCTAACAAGATTCTCAACACCAAGTAAATGTCCTGTAAGTGTAAATGGACCTGTAATTCCAACTACAATTGGAAGGTTATCGCCATATTTTTCCTTCAATATTTGGATAGCATCAAGAACAACATGTATTCGTCCTTTATCTAAAAAGTCTGAGGGTACATCTATTTCATCACCACTTTTAAACTGTGACTCTTTGATCTGTGGAGTTTTATCCAATCCTCCAAGATCAACTTTACATCCCAATGCTTCTGCTTCAACCGTGAGACAGAAGGGTATCCTTGCACATTCAAGCCCTGCTAATTCATAAAGTGAACTGCCAAGTGTTGCCATCTTCTCTGGATCTTTGTGTGCTTCTGGCCAAAATGCACCGGTTTTCTCCATGGCTTCAACTATAGCTACTTGGGTAACACTAATTACTGGTGTTATCTCAGTTTCTTCTCCTGAAAGGACTTTTATAACATTGTTTTTAAGATTCATAGTTTCACTAAAGTTTGACATTTATATGTAATAATATAACCCCCGGATTGTTTAAATTTTTCTAATAAAACTCTGAAACAGATTTACTATAAAAAATGTATTTATTTGAATTAACTTTGAAATGCGATAATAATCTTTTCGAGCATCGGTAAACACATTATCCAAAATTAATTGAAAAAATACTATAGATAATAGCTTATCAAAAAAAAAGAAAAAAAATATAATTTAAAAAGGCAATGCTGCATAGATGCCCTTTAAAGTATACGAGGCTGTATTCCAATTATTTATAACTCCAAGAGAGTTTCTGTAGCTTATTGCATCTGCATTGTACCATGTTCCATCCACGTAGAGCTGAGCCCATACATGTCCGTACCATGTTCCACTACTGAACTTGCACACACCATGCACATATCTTGCTGGTATTCCTGAGGCCCTTGAAAGTGCCACAAGTAGGTGTGATGTGTCTACACAGTTAGCTGTTCTTGAATTTAGGGTTCCTACTGCACCATAGTTGGTGTCGTAGTAAAAGGAATAACCAATATTATCCCTTACCCAATTGAACAGTTTGGTTGCTCGATCCTTTGCCGAACTTGATCCCTGTGTAATTGACGATGCAAGTGCTATTATTCTTGAATCTGTTGACTGGCAATGGTTAGTTGGTAGCAGATATTTTTGTAGTTCTGCTGGTATTGGTGTTACCGGTGTGACTGGTGTATCTGCAGATTTCTGCCATGGTTGCATGGTTGCATAATTTGGCAGGTCTTTATTAACGCTTTGGTATTTCATTATTCTTGAATACATGTACACAAGCGATTCGTACTGAATTTTCCCTAGAGAACTTGATGCAAAGTTCGGAGTCTTTCCATTCGAATTAATGAATGAAGTTATCCTCCCTGCCATTACAAGATACTCTGATTTTTTAATGGTTCCACTTTTCAGGTTTTGTGTTGGTTTCAACGAGGTTTCTACACTTTTCAGCGCTATTGATCCTGTTGATCCTTTATTTACCTGGGTCAATCCTGCTGTTAACAACTGCAAGAACTGTGGCATTGTTATCTGTCTTGTACCCATCTGCACATATTTTGGTAGTTTCTTTTTAGATTCAATAAAGATTTTTACCCTTGAAGCTGCATCTTTAATATCACTCAAAGTATACTTTACTGTCGTACTTTTGACAGTAGTTTGAGTCCCCGCAGCTTTATTATTATTTACATCTCCTGCTGCCTCTGATGCGCTCTGAATTTTAACTGAATTTTTACTGCTGTCTTTAGAAGTTACACTACTACTGACTGTTTTTACTGCATTTTTGGTCGCTTTTTGGCTTGTTACCGTATTACTAACTGCTTGAACATCATTAAGAGTTCCAACAGTTGTTTGTTGAATATTCGCTGTACTTTTGACGTCTTGCTGGACGTCCACTGTAATTTCACCGACAATATTGGTATTCGCGATTATATCTGAGTTTTGCTGGTTTGGTGTGGTGGCATATATATAATCCGTACTCAGCAATGTTATGCTAAATAACAGTAACATTGCAAGCAACAAATGTCGCTTCACTATACTGCCTCCCTATGTTTTCAGCAATGTCAGATTGAACACCGTTAGGTTCTGACAATTTATTAAATTGTTGTTTAGAACATATAAATTTATTGATAAAAGTCTGATAAAAGAAGGTTAAATTGTCCGTTTTTTAATGTAAAAAGCCATTATAATTTATTTATATATTTTTTTAAATTAAGTGTAATAAAGCACCTGGAAAAATTTGAGTTAATTATGCCCATTAAATTCAAAATTTGGGTTGAATTCTAACATTATATTTCTTTTATAGGGACTATTTTATCCTAGAAACCATTTTGCCTTAAATTAAACTCGTAACTCCTATTTATGTATTTGTTTATTCTATATGATCGATTTTATTCTACTTAATTATCTGATCAATGCCCACAATTACTGCAATATCCTTTATGAATAGAAATTTTGCCACCACACTTTGAACAAGTCCACTTTGCATCTTCATTTTTCAAAAATTTTTTTATTCCTAAATTCTCTATATCTTCAAGATTTTCTATCAGGCTCGTGTTGTACCTGTTTCTGTATCTCTTGTCAATATGTTCCATTTTATCGCATGGAAAATCTGTACATTCAAAACAGAAATCTGCATTTTCATCTTTAAAGAATTCACAATTTTTAATTTTACATCTTATACAAGTAATTAATTTATTTGTATCATCAGCCCTGCAACCTGGACATTTATTCTTTTCTCTTAAATAACGCATGCAAACACCACAATTTATTCCACATGGAGCTATAAGAGATTTATTTTGAAATTCCATATCCAAATTTTCACGTTCCCCAAACCTTTAATTATAGATGTACCTACTTTTTACTTAATTTTTTGTTTATAAAACAATAAAAATTAACTTTATCCAGTATATTACTTCAGAAATTATAGTGTTAATTATTATTTAATTTATGAAGAAATTATTTATTTCCATTTAAACATAGTAATATTGTTTATTTAATAAAAATTAGGATGTGATAAAATGCCTATGGTACAAATAAATGTATGGAAAGGTTTTGAACAAGAAAAGGTAGATTACCTAATTAAAAATATAACTAAAGTGTTTACTGAGGTTGATGTTCCTGCAGAAGCTGTTGAAATCCTAATATATGAGGTACCAAAATCTCACTGGGGTGTTGGTGGAGAATCATGTTCAATAAAATTTAAGGATATAGGTCCAAAGGAGTGAACTACCCCTTCCTTTTGGAAGGGGCTTCTTATATCATTGAATCCACTTTTGTGGTTTTCTCTTAGAGAAGCTTTAATTTCCGTAGTTCCTACGGTACTTATGAGATTTTGTTTACAGTGCAAAATCACGTATATTAACTGCTGCATTAACATTTCGGTCGTGGATACTCTCACAATTAGGGCAAATCCACATACAATGAGGTAATTTTAAATTACTGTTATGGTATCCGCAATTGCTGCATATTTTACTTGCAAAACCTCTATAGTCAACCCCTACTTCTTTGGTTTCTTTATTGTTTTTCCATGCTGTTTTACGATCAGATAATGCGAAATTATATAATAATCTACAATATTCACTAAGAAACCATAACACCTCTTCCTGTTCCTTATCCGGGAATATATGTATCTTTTGAGTTAACATTTGTTCTTTATTTTTCTCCTTTGACTTCCAATACATATTTGAATAAACATATCAAGAGTGGTTAATCCGGTAGTAGTTAAAAAATATGATGGTGACTAAAATGTTTGTTTCCATAACCCACATTTCATAGTTATATATATTATTACATAACTATATAATTGTTATTATTACTAAAATGATTTCTATAATATCGATTCATTCCCCTCCCTTTCGGAAGGGGACTTCTCGATAAAGCGTTAAAATTACCAGCAGTACAATTAGAGGTACAGATTTAAACCGGTACGATGGTGAAACACCTCAAAGTGCAGGGTCTATACTGGGACATGAACCAATGGGTATTGTGGATGTAGTGGGATATGCTGTGAAATTAATAAAACCCGGAGATAGGGTGGTTGTAACTCCAAATATAGCTTGTGGAGTATGTTTAAATTGTATTCAAGGTGATACTAATAAATGTTTAACAGTAAATCCCCATGGATCCGGTGCAACCTATGGAAGTGCAGGTTATGGAGGTGCACAAGCAGAATTTTTAAAAGTCCCATATGGAGATATGGCCTGTTTAAAACTTCCTGGAAAACCAAGAGATGAACTAGAGGATGACTTTGTATTACTTGCAGACATATTACCAACTGCTTACCTGCAACAGAACTTGCTAAGGTTAAACCCGGAAGATCTGTAGCTGTTTTTGGTGCAGGACCTGTTGGTTTACTCACTGCTTATTCATCATTCATAAAAGGTTCACATGAAGTATATTCCATAGATAAATCCGAAGAAAGATTAGAACGTGCCAAATCTATTGGAGCCATTCCAATTAATTTCAAGGACGGAGATCCAGTCGAACAGATAAAGAAACTCCGAAAAAATAATGGACCAATGGTTGATTCATTAAGACCCGGTGAAGAGAAAACACTTGGAATTGACTGTGTGATAGGTGCTGTTGGATTCCAAGCATTAAACAGAGAAAACTTAAACGAATAAGCGAAACCAGGTATTAATGGACATGGGAAACCTTTTTAATCCTGCAGGTAATATTGGAATTATAGGTGTTTATATACCAAATAATCCTGCTTCAGAGGATGAAAATGAAAAACATGGAAATTTAATACTTCCATGAGGTAAATTATGGGGCAAAAGTGTTCAAATAGGCACAGGTGTTGTTCCAGCCAAGAAATATCAACCATTCTTAAGGAATCTAATAATTTCTGGAAGGGCCAAACCCAGTTTCATTGTTTCAGACAGAATCAACATTGATGATGCACCCAATATTTACAGAGAATTTGATAAAAGGGACAAGGTAGTTAAACCAGTGATCAAATTTTAAATGAGAATAATAGAGTCAACAGGAGTAATTGGTAAAATAAACCTATTTTTAAGGATAATTGAAAACAAACTAATAATTCATAATTATTCCAATTATTCTATTTACTGTTTATGAAATGAATAATAAACTAATAATATTGTTTTATAAATGTTTTATATAGTTGAAGATGCTTTTTTTGATTTTATAAGCTTTTAATCCATTTTTTATTCTTTTTCAGTATGTTTTCATTATTTTTTTTGCCTCTCTAAAATCATTCGAGATCGAAAAGATTATATAGTTAAACTTTTAAATTAAACTTTAGTAATTGGTAAGAAATTTTATATTGTTTTTTTCTGAAAGGGGATGAATTATGAGGATTAGCAAATGGTTAACTTTAAAAAGGAGTTTTTTTGTGATTTTTATCTGTGGAATATTCCTTGTTAGTACAAGTGGTACAAATGTTGTTTTTGCTGTTATGGATGGAAATATTGATAATGGAGTTAAAGTGGATGGTTATTATGAATATAAACATCCATTTATTCAGGAACTGGCTCAAAACATCACAAAAAATATTAAAGGCACCAAAAAAATTAAATTCGCCCAAAACCTTAAATTCATCCAAAACCTTAAAAATCCTACCCGGCTTGAGATTTGTAAAGCTGTTTTTATATGGATGCAGCACAGTGTAGTGTATGAAAAACCCATGTATTTTAATTCTAAACATTATGCTGTGGAAACAGCTATGTTAGGCAGGGGAAATTGTTGTGATCAGGCAAGGTTATTTATTGCACTTTGCAGGGCAGCTGGAATACCCCATAATGCAATAGAATTTGATTACTCAGGTGCTGTACAATTTGCAGGTGGAAATATATTTGGACATGTATGGCCTGTGGTAACGCTGGAAAACGGCTCCCAAATAATTTGTGATACATCCTCTAAAAGCAGCACATTTGGACACCCTACATGGAAAAATAAAGGTTTAATATCCGAAAGTTATGACTTGAAATTGTAATAAAATGTCCGAAAACTTATTCACTCCTCCCAGCACGTTCTACCAAATAAATTGTTGAAATTTTAAGGATTAAAATTTACCATTCTGATTTTTCCATTCTCCTTGAGTTTTAATAGGTTCGATTACATCCCAATGCTCTGCAAATTTCCCATTTTCTATTCGGAAAAGGTCAAAAAATGAAAACATGTTCTCCTCTCCAGTTTCCTTCATTTACAGATAATACAAAGTTTCCTTCACCTATAATCAGATGATTTTTATTTAGTTCCATATCCATGCCCTGTTTACCCAGTTCTATATGGCCTTTACGGCGTCCTGAAAGCCCATCTTTAAACAATGGATTATGCTGTACATAATTATCATCATCAAAGAAATTCTTAATCTTACCATAATCCCTGTTAATAAGCACATCTTCCCATTCTTTAATCAATGCCTTATTTTCACTAGTTTTATCCAGATCATATATTTCTGTTGGTCCATCTATCATACTGTGACCATTCACTGTTTTTTGTACACTTTCCTGTCCAGTTGCCCAATGTTCAACTATTTTCCCATCTTCAAATTTGAATACATCAAATACTACCAATGGCCCTGAGTATTCACTGTGTACAGTAACATAATCACCATCTTCAATTGCCCTTCTAATATCAATGATGATATCAATTTTTTGTAGAGTATCAAAATAATCTAAAAGTGCATCTTTACCATCTCTAACATCAGGATAATGGGGTGTATAATCTTCAGAAACCCAGTTTTCGATGATCTGCCTATTCCCTGTTTCAAAACTTATTATAAATGCAATTGCCCTTTTTTTATTAGATATTGAAGCCATTATTTATCCTCCAAAATAAAAAAATAATACAATTTTTTTTAACCAAATTATATGTTCTTTTCTATACGTTTCTATCCTTCATATGCTTGCTTGAATTTTTTGATATCCATTTTATCCATTTTCATCATTGCTTCCATAACTCTTTTAGATTTATCAGGATCCTTATCCTTTAACATTTCATCAAGTATAGATGGGATAACCTGCCAGGATATTCCATATTTATCAGTGAGCCAGCCCATTCTTAGTTTTTCTCCCTTATCAGATAGTTTTTCCCATAATATATCTATTTCTTCCTGTGTTTTTCAGTTAACAAAGAAAGATATTGCAGGTGTGAAATCAAATTCATGTTCTCTGCTGCTGTCTATTGCCATAAACTCCTGGCCATTGAGTGAAAATCTAGCACGTTTAACAGTGCCTGCTGGTTCTTCTTCACCAGGACCATAGTGTAACACTTCAATGATTTCGCTATTGTCAAATATTGACATATAAAACTCTATTACTTCCTCTGCTTTCCCTTTCTGTTGCCCAGCAAACATTAGAAATGGACTTATCTTCTGCTCTATCTTTGTTAGGTTCAGCTGCCATGAAACACCTAATTTATCTTGAATCCATCCAAATTTTTCGCTGATATTATATTTGCCCATTTCAATTAATACTGTTCCATCATCCGAGAGATTATCCCATAAAGCATCTATTTCTTCGCTTGTTTCACAGTTAACAAAAAAAGTTATGGCAGGTGTGAAAGTAAATTCTGGTCCACCATTTAATGCAGTAAATTGTTGTCCAGCAAGTTTGAATGTGGCAGACATTACTTTTCCTACGGGTTCTGGGCCGGCTTCTCTATAATACATTATATTCATAATCTTTGAATTTTGAAAAATGGATGTATAAAAATTCATTGCTTCGATTGCGTTACCATCAAACCATAGGAATGGTATAATTTTTTGCATGATTTACCTCGAGTAAATTTATTTATAATTCTGGTAGTTCTATTCCTTCAAATTTTTTAAAACATCATCGAGTCGTTCATACGATTCATTTACCTCCATTTCCATGCCCGAAGCTAGCATACCATCTCGATCCTCTACAGACTGGAATACAGATTGAGATATTAGTTTTGTTCTGTCGCTGGGTAATTCTTCAAATTTCGCTGTTTGTAGGATAACATGACCGCTTTCTGGCAGTCCCTCATATTCAAATGTACCTATAATTCTCTCAGGAGCTTTGATTTCATGATTAACCCCGTGAAATGCGGATTTATTCCCTTGTTCATCTGTTTGAATGTATCTCCATGATCCACCATCTCTCTGTTCAAACCTTCCAAGGTCTGTTTTCATGCCACGTGGACCAATCCACTGTACATATAACTGTGGATCTGTAAAAGCTTTAAAAACAAGTTCTCGCGAAGCATCAAACTCGCGAATTATTAATATCTCAAGTTTCCCCGGTTCTGCTTTAATATCAACTTTTGCCATTTATATCTCCCCCTTAAGTTAAATTAAATCATATATATTATTCGCATTCAATTCCATCCAATTACCCTATTACAGACTAATACAGTATAATATAGGTTTTTGAAATTAATAATAATTTGTTATTATAAATAATTATTGAAAAAAAAAATGTTGATAATAAGTTGAAAAAATAATTAAAAAGTTCTATCACAATGTACAAAACCCATTCTTTTTAAAATTATGGAAATTCCGGAATATTTTGTAATAAATTCAAGCCCCTAAAATTATTTTTTAACAAGAACCCCTAAGACTCCCCCTAATAATCCTAGAATAAAGCTCATAATTACAGATAATTGAATTATAATATATCCAGTCAATATTAATCCTATTTTGGTAGATATTAATCCGGTGATGGCACTTATATCACCCACACCCAGAACCAATAGTAAACCTATTATTAAACCACCAATTATTCCCGAAATTGCCCCTAAAACTGCCCCGTCTTTTGCATCCATTTCATCATAATTTTCATATCCTTTACTGAGAAAAGATGCTATAAATCCTCCGGCAATTGGGCCTAAAAAAAATAAGGGTAAGAATATCCATGATAATATGATAGTTAAAGCAGCATTAATTAGAGCACCTATTCCCATAATTTTCCAATCCATTTTTAATCATCTCAAATAGTTTTTATCATCTTTTATATTTTGAATTTAGAATTTATATTAACTAAACCTAATCCTTGAATATCTTTGAACCAATTTATAGTTTACAATTAATTTCTATTTTACTCTGTTTTGCCTAAGATTATAATTAAAATGAGGATCATATAGAATTCTTTAATATTCAGATTTATAAAATCAAATTTGAATGTATGTAATATATATTTTATTTAGGAGGATTATTATTTTGTTATACAGAACCCTTGGAAAAACAGGTAAAAAAGTTTCAATACTCGGATTTGGATGTATGCGACTTCCAACAGTAGATGAAAAACCTGAAAAGATAAACACACCCCTTGCAACCGAGATGATACACCATGCAATAGATGAGGGTGTAAACTACATTGACACAGCCTTCCCCTACCATGGAGGTATGAGTGAAATATTCGTTGGAAATGCTCTAAAAGAGGGTTACCGGGATGAGGTGTATCTGTCAACTAAACTTCCAAGCTGGTTAGTTCAGAAGAAGGAAGATCTAAATTATTTTCTGGATAAACAGCTTGAAAAACTTCAAACCGATAAAATAGATTTTTATCTTCTTCATGGCCTTCACAGAGATTTCTGGGGTACATTAATAAATGTGGATGTTTTTGATTTTCTTGACTCTGCAATTGAAGAAGGAAAAATTGGATATGCAGGCTTTTCATTCCATGATGAATTTGATTTCTTCAAGGAAGTTGTTGATTCTTATAACTGGAGCTTTTCCCAAATTCAGGATAACTATATGGACCAGAAATTCCAGGCAGGCAAAGCCGGACTTGAATATTCAGCATCTAAAGGTCTGGGAACAGTTATAATGGAACCTCTTAGAGGGGGATGTTTAACAACAAATATTCCATTTGAAGTGCAGGCAATATGGGACAAGGCAGAAGTTAAAAGAAGTCCTGCGGAATGGGCTTTTCGTTTCCTCTGGAACCAGCCAGAAGTTGATGTGGTTTTAAGTGGTATGACCACCATGGAACAAGTCACAGAAAACCTCAAAACAGCAGAGCAAGGTCATATCCACAGTCTTACAGATGATGAGTTGAATCTGTATGATGAAGTAAGAGAGATTTACACAGAAAAGATTCATGTTGGATGCACAGGCTGTAATTATTGTATGCCTTGTAAAAAAGGGGTTGATATCCCATTAAACCTGAATCTCTTAAACGATGTTTATATTTACGATAACATGAAAAAACCTACAGGAAATTATACATTTCTCAAGGCCAAAAAGATGAGTGCATCGTTCTGTGATGAATGCGGTGAGTGTGAAGATAAATGCACACAAAATATTAACATAAGGAAATATCTTAAAGAAACTGTTGAAACCTTTGAGAACTAATAATCAGGAAGTATCCTATTATTTTCCTTAATTCCTTTTTTTTTGATATTAATTGAGAAAATTTTTTATTTCTAATATGAATCTGTTCTATTTAATTTTAGAATAATCCTTAAGAATTTCAACTTTCCTAATGTTTCAATATTTTACTATTTTAACATAATATCGAGGCTGTCAAGTTAATGGGTGTTGGGGTTTGTGAAAAAAAATTTCGATTAACCT
>NZ_JAIOUQ010000006.1 GCF_019931065.1 Methanobacterium spitsbergense
ACTTCACAACGTTGATGAATTGATCAAGGTCCACTGGTTTGGTGATGTAACAATTGGCATTCATTTTGTATGTTTCAATGAGATCTTCTTCTGCATTGGATGTGGTGAGTATTACAACAGGAATGCATTTAAGTCTTTCATCATTTTTAATTTCCCTTAAAACCTCTCTTCCATCCTTTTTTGGAAGGTTTAAATCCAATAATATAAGATCTGGATTTACTGCATCTTTGTATTGACCCAGCTTACGAAGGATATCCATTGCTGCTTCGCCATCATATGCAACCTGCATTGAATTGAATATTTTGGCATCTTTAAACACATCTTTAATCAAACGAACATCACCAGGATTGTCCTCAACAAGTAATATTTCAATTGGATTGCTCATAGTAGGATTCATTTAATATCAACTCCTTATTGTAAAATTGAATTTACTACCTTCATCCTCTTTAGAATCTAAACTGATTGTTCCACCATGTCTTTCAACAATTCGTTTTGAAATTGCAAGCCCTATTCCAGTTCCATCATATTTTTCCGGTCCATGGAGACGTTGAAATATTTTAAAGATCCTTTCTCTGTATTCGGGCTTTATTCCTATACCATTGTCCTCAAATGAAAATAACCATTTAGAATCCAATTTTTCGGCTGTAATATGTATATGAGGGGTTTTTTTGCCTTTAAATTTAATTGAATTAGTAATAAGGTTCTGTAGTAACTGAACCATTTGTACCTCATCAGCTTTAACAACTGGAAGTTTATCACTAGTTATAACTGCATCATTTTCCCTTATTAAAATTTCTAAATTATGTTTAACCATACCTAATATATGATTCATATCAACATCAGAAAATTCTATGACTCTATTATTTAAACGTGAATAAGTTAGTAAATCATTTATTAATTCATACATACGTGCTGCTCCATCAACAGCATATCCTATGAAATCATCTGCATCTTTATCAAGTTTATTACCATAGCGTTTCTGAAGTAATTGTAAAAAACATGCAATCATACGTAAAGGTTCTTGAAGATCGTGGGCTGCAACATAGGTAAACTGTTCCAGCTCTGAATTTGTTAACTTCAGATTTTCCATTGTATCTTGAAGTTTTTTTTCAACATTTTTTCTTTCTGTTATATCGGTAAAAAGCACAGCAAACTGATTTTGAGCAGGTGAAAATGATAAAATATCATAATGCCTCTCTAATGTTGCGGAATATGAATCAAATTGTATTGATTCTCCTTTAATTGCTACATTACCATAAATTTTAACCCAATCTATATTATCCTCAGGAATAACTTGACTTTTGAGTTTTCCTATTACTTCTCCCTTTTTAAGCCCTGTGAGTTCCTCAAATGCAGGATTTATATCTAGGAAACGATAATCAACTGGTTTGCCTTCTTGGTTTAGTATGATCTCATGAAGTGCAAAGCCTTCGGTCATTTTGTTAAAAAGGGATTGGTAACGTTTTTTACTTTCCCTGAGTTTTTGATCGTAAATCATGAACTGGGTAATATCTTCGAATGTTGTGTAAACCTGGAAGGGTTTTTTTTCTCCATTTCTAAAATGGGGAACTGCGTGGATATTTAACCATGTGTAACCCTCTCTGTTGGGATAGTCAACACCCATAATAATATCTTCAACTTCTCTTCCAGTTTTTAGGGCAACCATAGAGGGATGTGCATCTCCTTGAAATTCTGTTCCATCGGGATGTATTGATTTCCATATGGGATCATTAGAGGTTCTTCCTTGAATCTCTTCAAAATTGTAACCCATTATTCTCTCTGCAGCAGGATTCATGGCAGTTATTTTACCATTTAGATCTTGATAAACAACTCCTTGGATCATTGTTTCAAATAATGTTCTATAATTTTCTTCAGCAATCTTAAAATGAGTTATATCACGTGCAATTCCGAAAATTCCAAGAATTTTATTATCATATCCCTTGTAAGGTCCTTTAGTGGACAAATAAGTTCTGAACTTTCCTTCCAGTTTAGAGAAGATTTTTTCTTCAAATGTAACGGTGTTTCCATCGTTTATTATTTTCTTATCTGACTTTACAATTGATTTTGCTTCATCTTGTGGAAATATATCCCAATCAGTGTGGCCTATAATCTCTGACATAGGTTTTCCAAATATCTTTGAAGCAGATGAATTGGCCATTAGATAATTGCCATCTAAATTTTTAAGGTAAATTGCATCTGTTGTATTTTCAATAATAGAATTTAGTATATTGAAACTTCTTTCCAATTTTTTTTCTATGCTTTTCTGATCGGTCATATCTCTGTTAATTGAGATATATCCATTAATATTTCCAAGATCATCTTTGATGGTTACAACTTTTGAGCTAATAAAAAGTGGAAAATTCTTCTTTGTTAATTGTACAACATTATCTTCATAGGATCCTTCATTAAGAAGTTCCTGCATTTTTTCTGTACATCCATTTTCCATATATTTGGTTTGAAGCACTTTTTTTACATCTTTTCCCAATACCTCATTAGCATTCCATCCGTAGATTTCTTCTGCTGCAGGATTCCAATAGTTTATAATAAAATTTTTATCTGTTATTATAACTGCATCTTTTAAAATAGATAATAATTCGATATCATAAGGTAGATAAACTTGTTTCCTATTTGGATTTTGTTTAGAATCTTCCAAATTTCTTTTAATATTTGTGAAACCCAGTTCATCTTTCATATACTCTCCTCGTATGTATACTTATTATTTTAATTATATCAGCAGTAACATGTCTACTTAGTATTTAAATACTAAAAAAAGCCTTAAATTTATATTACAATGTACTAATAAATTAATGAATTATTGGAACATTTTGAATATTCTAAATTAAAATTATTTTTTGTTTTCATTCAAATTTCTTCTAACCGTTTTAAAGAAGCCTTCGTGAATGCAGGAATGTCTGGAGGTCCTCTACTTGATATTAAGTTGCCATCTTCAACAACTTCCTGATTAATATATTCTGCACCTGCATTTTTAATGTCTTGTACAATTGATTTCCATCCTGTTACCTTTCGCCCTTCTATAACTTGGGCTGTGATGAGGAGTTGGGGTGCGTGACAAATTGCAAATACTGGTTTACCTGTATTGAAAAAGTCTTTTATAAATTTTACAGCACTTTTATATCCACGTAGATGGTCTGGAGAAATCCACCAGGAATGAGGATAGTATCTAATTTGTTAATATCCACTTCTGCAATATTTTCATCAATCTTTACAGGTGTTTTTTTTCGTTTTCCTTTAACAAGCTGACCTGATCTGAGTCCAATATGTAAAAGAGAATGTCCAGCATCTTTAAATGCTTTTGCAGGTTCTGTATACTCTACATCTTCAAACATTTCATCGATTACAACACCTACTAAAGCCATGTTTTCACTCCTTTGCAAAATGAAAAATAAAATTAATCAACTTATTTTTTCTTTTTCTTTGCATCGTTAAGAGATTTTAATGTGTTTAATGTTACTTCCTGTTCTAAATATCTCAATCTTTCCGCTAAAAAGTCTAAAACATGCTTCCTTTCTTCAAATGGTACATTCTTTTTTGAAAGCATATTAATTAGTTCAGTTGTACTTCTGACAGAGAATGAACCTGAGTTTTCATCCATCAGAATGATATCTCTTTTACCAAGTTCTTTGGCTGGTGAAACACATACTGCCCCTAAAATATTTCCTTTTCCATCCTTCACATCCATTGAACTTATGTAGTTGTGTTTAGTTTCGTTTCTCATTTTGAATCACCTTATTACATCTAATATTTTTTACTATAATTATTCTTTTTAAATTCTAAATCATAAATAGTTATTGGTATTTTTCTCCGAAATCTTGATAAATGGGCTTGTATAAAAATAAAAAAGAATGTGTCCCTGAAGTTTTCTTAACTCCAGGAACATCATCATGTAAGTCTGTTACGGAGGCGGTAGACAGACATGATCTTACAAGAACATATTTTTTTATCCAAGATTTTCTTAGAGGTTTTTTATAAATTTTTATGTTTCTGTACAATAACATTCTATTTCATAGTATTTATACTTAAGCCATAATTGCACCTTAATTCAGACTAATTCATCTTAATACTTTCTATATTAATGATGAATACTGGATTTTTATGACCAAATAGAAGATATTAATAGGATTGGAACAATAATTTTATTGTAAAATATGAAGTAGGTTGACATGGAGGTGTCCTAGTGATAATACAGTTACCTGTTTCAGTACGGGAAAAAGGAGTATTTTATGTTGCTGAATGTCCAGTTTTTCATTTATCCAGTGAGGGCCAAACATTCAAAGAAGCTCTAAAAAATATAAAAAATGACCTAGAAACATTTTTAGATGACGAAAAGGTCCAAAAGGAATATAAGGAAGTCATTAAAGATTATAGCATTAGGGATATTGAAATTGTAGATGTTGTTGTTAATCCTAGATAATTTATTATTTATTAAGATAAGATGTCTATGAAAATAATTCTATAAAATGTGTTGAATTAAAACCACATATTCAATAAATTATAAATTCTACTGTAATAATATTATATATACAGAGGTGTCAAACCATGAATGATAAAGAGTTGGATGAATTTGTAGAAAACTTTAAAGGATTGCTCTGGGATGAACTGGATGATGCACTCGGTGCCATGAATAGAGAAGACTTAATTGCAGTTATTGTTAAGTTAAAGAAAAGATATGGATAATCATTTATTTTTTTCTTATTTTTTTTATTTTTCATTTCGTTAAATTAGCTAATTATTGAATAATTCACTCTAATCAATAAAAAGAAAAAAAACCTTTATAATAATCAATTTTGTAAAATAAATATAAAAAAAAGTTGTTAACTGCTTTTACTTTGTTCTTTTTCGGCCTGTTTCATTTTATAATCAGCTATTGCAGCACGGAGTGCATCTGCTGCGAGATTTGAACAGTGCATCTTAACAGGTGGAAGTCCTTCCAATTCATCAGCAACATCATTTCTTGAAATTTTAAGTGCTTCTTCAATTGTTTTTCCAATTGCCATTTCTGTTATCATACTGCTTGTTGCTATGGCTGCACCGCAACCAAAGGTTTTAAATTTAATATCGGTTATAATGTTGTCTTCAACCTTTATGTATATGGTCATCAGGTCCCCACAGGTGGGATTACCTTCTGTTCCAACACCACTAGCATCCTCTATTTCTCCAACATTTCTTGGATTTTGAAAATGATCCATTACCTTTTCGCTGTACATTACTAATCATCTCCCTCTAAAACAATGTAAGTTAGATCTGTCATTTTAAATTATATTTTGAAATTCTTAACAATTTAATTTATTTTAGTAAATGGTCTAATGTCAATATAATATAGAATTTTG
>NZ_JAIOUQ010000007.1:0-121522 GCF_019931065.1 Methanobacterium spitsbergense
CTAAAAAAAATCCAAAAATTCCAAAAATATAAAAAAATTTATGAGACTACCTCTATTTAAAATTAAAACCAAACTTACTTTTTATTTTTTGCTTAAAAAATCTAATATTCATAATACTTTGAAAGATAAAAAAAATTTTAAATCAAAATAAGTTTATCAAAAAATAAAAAAGAAATTGATGGTGTAGTTATAAAGTTACACCCATGTCGAGCTGTTCAGTTAATTCTTTGTATCTGTTACGGATGGTTACTTCTGTAACACCGGCAATGTCTGCAACATCTCTTTGAGTTTTTCTTTCACCTAGAAGTACAGATGCTATATATAATGCTGCTGCAGCAACACCTGTTGGTCCTCTTCCCGATGTAAGCCCTTTTTCCATTGCTTTTTCAATTATTTCTATAGCTTTTGACTGAACTTCACCTGAAAGGCTTAGTTCACTTGCGAATCTTGGAACGTAGTCAACTGGTGATGTTGGGGGCAGTTTAATGTTTAGTTCCCTTGTAAGGAACCTGTAAGTTCTTCCAACTTCTTTTTTACTGACTCTTGAGACTTCTGCTATTTCATCAAGTGTTCTTGGAACATTACATCTTCTACATGCTGCATATAGTGATGCTGCAACTACTCCTTCAATACTTCTTCCACGAATTAGCTTATTTTCAACAGCGTTCCTGTAAACTACTGATGCAGCTTCCCTAACACTTCTTGGAAGCCCCAATCTTGATGAATCCCGGTCTAATTCGCTCAGAGCGAATGCAAGGTTTCTTTCGGTTGCACCGGATATTCTGATCTTTCTCTGCCATTTTCTGAGCCTGTACCACTGTGCACGATTTCTGGCAGGTATGTCACGACCGTATATATCTTTATTTCTCCAGTCGATCATGGTTGAGAGTCCCTTGTCATGTATTGTATATGTTATTGGTGCACCGACTCGGGTTCTTTTATCACGTTGTTCATGGTCAAATGCCCTCCATTCAGGACCCATATCTACCAAATTATCATCAATAACAAGGCCACATGCTCCACAAACTATTTCTCCACGTTCATGGTCATTTATAAGTTTATCAGAGCCACATTCTGGGCATTTAGTTTCAATTTTTTCAATTTCTGAAACGTCCTGTTTCATTTGTTCCTTTTCTGAAACATTTGGCTCCAAATTTTCGTCCTCAACTACATCGTGTTTCATTTCGTCCTTCGTTTCCGTCGCCCCCGTTTTTCTATCTTTTTTGAGGATATGTACAAAGTTTCTCCAACTCGATTTTCAAGATTTCTAGAATTTTTTGCAAAGACTTTTACAGAGATATATTGACATTTTGTTGGACCAAATACATCATAAATAGTCCCAAACTTTTTGTTATCCTTTGTAAAAACAGACAAACCAAAACCCGGTGTTTGATCAGATTTTAATATGACCCTGTTCCTATTGGAGATGTGTGATATTTTTCCCAGTTGTTTCATTAACCCTACCCTCAAACCGAAAGTTTTATATAATATTTATTGTCGAAAGAACTTATATTTAAACATTTCGATAGTTTTAAAAGTAGAAATCGAGGTGTAATAGATGACATATCCTTTATTATGGATTAAGAAGAGCTTGAATCGCTATTTTTCAGAAGCCTACCATAATAAGCTGTTGTAAATGCCCCTACTATTGTAGGCATTAAATAACTTACAATACGATCAATCAAACTTGCAGCAATAACAATATCTGCAGGAACCCCCACTACTAGAAAAAGTCCAACCATGGTTGCTTCACGAAGTCCCAAAGCTCCCGGAATGGTTGGAAGAATAGTTATCAAAATTCCTATTGTATAAATGATTATCATAGGAATAATAGGGGGAAATGATCCAACAGCAACAAAACAAAGGTACATTCTCAACATATCCGTACCCCACATTGCGAATGAGATGGCAAGTCCTAATGTAAACATTTTATGGTCTTGAAGGACTGTTGCGAATCCTGTTGAAAATCTATCTACATAATAAATAATTTGATCTGTAACTTGAGCAAAAGTTAATTCCTTTTTTGTAAGCTTTATGAAGAATGGGAATAAAGAACGGGCAATAGAAAGTATAATCCTTTCAGCTATCTCTCTTTTAACACCTACATATATTAAAAGTCCGAAAAAGGACATGGTTATAATTATTAGAAAACTTATGAAGAGAGAACTCCAGAAACCAATATTCCAAGTTGAAATCATGTAAACAGCAAAACCCGAAACAAGCACAAATGGAAAAAATTCAAAAACTCTGTCGGCACTTGCAGAAACAAAAGCAAGATCGAATGAAATTCCCTCAAACTTGCTCAATAAATATGCTCGCATTGGTTCACCACCAGCAGCTCCGGGGGTAAGGTTATTGCCAAATAAACTAGTGAACATCATTACAAATAACTTATTAAATCTGGGAGATTTATCAATAACCTTCAAAATCAGAGACCAGCGAACAGTCCATGCACCAATAATCACGATCTCTAAAATTAAAGCAATTAATATAATTAGAGGGTTTGATTTACTTAAAACATCTAGTATATCCTGTATTCCAACAACAAATGAGATTATAAAAATTATAAAAGCACCAATTATTATAGTTGCGATTATTTCCCATTTATGGTCGCTTATTAAGTCAGAAGTAGTCTGCATCTTAAAAAAATATAGTGGGGGTCATATATCAAGTTATCTATCAATCTTATAACTACCAATTAATTATGCTAAAATTAAGTAATTAACTGATTATTTCATTATTTAATATCTAAAATGTCTAGAAATGATTTTCCATTTTTAAGCTGAAGCACTAAATTGTCTTCGTTACTTAATATATTATACGCCTCTTTGAAGACTTCCTCAGCTATTTCATGAGGAACACAGACAACACCACATTCATCCCCAATTATAAGATCACCGGGGTGTATTGTTGTTTCCCCACATATGATTGGAATGTTAATCTTTCCTTCTGCCAGAGGCTTTCCTGCATTGGGAATAATAGCCCTCGAAAATACAGGGTAATCTACTTTTTTAACTCCTGAAACATCTCTACTGGCACCATAAACTACAGTTCCAGAAAGACCTTCTATTTGGGCAGTCGTAGATGCCATTTCGCCCCAAACTGCAGGATCATCATTATCACAACATATAATCAGGATATCTCCCTTTTCTGCAGCATATATGCCTTTTATAACTGTTCCCCAGTCATTGGCAGAGGTTTTTACAGTTGTGGCATTACCCATAATTTTGAAACTATTTTTTACAGGTTTTAATCCTTCAAGAACCCCAGTTTGATCGGTTATATTTCTCATTGCATCCGATACCTGTGATGTTGTTAAGGTTGAGCTAGATAACTTTGAACTTGAAGATTTATTCGAAAATTGAAATAAAAAATTTTCAGGAGAGAGTTTCCCCTTCATAATTTTCCCTTTTTTATCCATTAAAAATCAATCCTGAGGAGTTGTAACTTCTTCAATTAATTTTGTTCCAGCAACAACTTCATCAACACTATGAATTGATCCACCATATTCTTCTATGGCTTTGGTAATTTCATCAAAATCCAAGTCATCTCCCTGCATTGTAACTTTGATATTTTCAGTTTCCTTATCAATTTCCATAAGTGTGATATTAACTCCATCAACTCCACGTATTTCACTTAGATATTTAGCAAATGAGGGAATTATTGGTTCATGAGGTTTTAATATGTCCAGAACTATTCTTATTAGGCCTTTTGCCACTTTCATTTCCTCCGAATTTTTTTTAAATTTATTAATTAAATTTTAAAGTATTTAAAATATACAGTAATATAACTCTTGAATCAAAAATATTTAAACTTTACATTAAGCATTTCTTATTTTTATGATTAATTCTGAGATTATACTTTATTAGGATCAACATAAAACATTCCATTTTTTAATAGGAACTCAGAATTATCATTAATATGGATTTTAAAGAGTTGTATGGTTTAAAAGAGAGATAACTGGCATTTCTTCATAACCATTTTATTTACTTCAATTTTATATATGAGTTAGGTTATAATATTTTGTAGATACTTATTCAACATCATAAAAAGGGCTTACAAATGAGTTTTAAAAAATTGTCTTGTATTATGGAGGAACTCAAGATCTGTGCGGAGCAGGGAATGCCAATACTTATCGAGGGAAAAAAAGATGAAAAAGCTTTAAAATATCTTGGTATAAATGGCAATTTCATTCAAGTCTCAGGCTCAGGATTAAAATTATTCGAAATAGCAGAGATAGCGGCAGAATCATCCTCTAAAGTAATTATACTTACTGACTTTGATAAAAAAGGCATAGAACTTGCCAAAAGACTTGCTGAGGATATACAAAGTCTTGGTTCTTACCCCAATCTTGAGATACGGAGAAAGATCATGGGTATTACCCGTAAATTTATTAAAGATATTGAGAGCCTCCCAAGACATATGAAACAATTAGAACTCGAAGAATGCCCAAATGGTGTAAATGATAGTTACTATCATCAGCATTTCTGTTTCAGATACTGATGCCCAATGGCATGATATTACTAATATCATTACAAGTATCTAATACATGAAGGGAGGCCCAAAAATGGGAAAAGAAGAAATAAGTACAACTAAATATCTCATTCACGCTCAAATTAATGCTAATGGTATTGTTGAAAAACCCGATGTTGTGGGGGCAATTTTTGGCCAAACAGAGGGACTTTTAAGCAATGACCTTGATTTAAGAGAATTACAGAAAACAGGAAGAATAGGCAGGATAAAAGTTAATATAAATTCCAAAGCAGGCCGGTCTAAAGGAGAAATAGTAATACCATCAAGTCTTGACCGGGTGGAGACAGCCATATTAGCTGCATCACTTGAAACTATCAATAGGGTTGGACCTTGCGAGGCTTATATACAAGTTTCAAAGGTTGAAGATGTCAGGGCTGTAAAAAGAAGAAAAGTTGTTGACAGGGCAAAAGAACTCTACAAAGGAATGATGGAGGAAGTAACTCCTGAAAGCCTCAAAATGATAGAGGAAGTCAAGGAAGCAATGAGAATACATGAAATTGCAGAATATGGTGATGAAAGACTTCCCGCAGGACCTAATGTAATATCTTCAGATGCAATACTAGTTGTTGAGGGTAGAGCCGATGTTCTAAATCTCCTTCGTTATGGTGTTAAAAATTCCATTGCTGTGGAAGGTGTAAGTGTTCCAAAAACTGTTGCAGAATTAACAAAACATAAAACAGTTACAGCATTCCTTGATGGTGATAGAGGTGGAGATCTTATATTGAAGGAACTGCTTCAAGTTGGAGAAGTTGATTACGTTACCAGAGCACCAAGAGGAAAAGAAGTAGAAGACCTTACTAAAGATGAGGTAATGGTAGCTCTCAGGGATAAGATTCCTGTAGAACAGATTTATCAAGATGTGGGCGTTAAAGTTGAGAAGGTTGAACCAAAGGGCCCAGACAGGAACACGGTATTAAAGGGAATATTAAAAGATCTAGAAGGATCTGGAAATGCAGAAATTTTGGACGACACATTGAACATCTTAAAAGAAGTCAAAGTTGAAAATCTGTATGATGAACTTAAAACTGTTAACAACAGTGCATATGCAGTTGTATTTGACGGAGTCATAAGCCAAAGACTTATAGATATGGCCAAAGAAAAGGGTTTAAAACATATAGTAGCTGTTAGAATGAGCGAAGTTGTAAAAAAACCAAGCCCTATTAAAGTAATTACTAGATAAATTTAATTGATTTGATGTTAAATAATACATCAAGGAATTAGGATAGATGATAAAGACATTCAGGGATAGATTGTAAGTTACGATCTAATCCCTGGGGGTATTTTTTATGTATGTGAACATGAAAAAAGAGTTTTTAGGAGATATAACAACTACAAAAGACATAATTATACCTAAAGATCCCCTTGAAAGAGTTATTGGACATGAAGATATTATAAAATTCGTTAAAATCGCAGCAAAACAAAGAAGAAACCTCTTGCTCGTAGGCCCTCCAGGAATTGGAAAATCATTAATAGCACAAGCAATATCATTTCATCTAGCAGATCCCAATGAAGAAATAACCGTTGTAAATAATCCTGAAAGACCTGAAAGACCATTTGTCGAAACAAAAACACGCAAAGAGATGGAAAACGAGAAAATAGATCTTGAAAGGGCAGAAGGCAATTTAGTTGACCCTGAAAATGTACCAGAAGCTGTTGCCGATAGATTAGGATTTAGATGTGTCAATTGTGGAGGATACAATAACGCATATCAAAGTATATGCCCTAAATGTGGTGCTGATAAATACTCACATATAAACGCCCGGAGAAAACATTTAGGCGATCTTTTAGGTATGTTTGAAATGAATGAAGGCTCTGTAAATATACCACAAGAAAGGGTTACAACAACCAGATTGAAAAATGGTAGAGAGGAAGTTGTTATTTACGAACGTGTAGATGGCGAAAGTATAAAGATACTTGACCAGCATGCACTTGAAAAGAGAAGAGAGCTGGTAGAAGAAAAGCCTAAAAATGTAATTGTGCCACTTGATAGGAAGGTATTCATTCAGGCTACAGGAGCAAGTGAAACAGAACTTCTAGGAGATGTTCGCCATGATCCATATGGAGGACATCCTGAACTTGGAACACAGCCATATGAACGTGTAGTTCCTGGAGCAATCCACGAAGCTCATGAAGGTGTTCTTTTTATTGATGAAATAGTGCATATCGCTCCTTTGCAGCGTTATATTTTCAGTGCTATGCAGGATAAGGTATTTCCAATAGTTGGGAGAAATCCACAAAGTGCTGGAAGCTCTGTCAAAGTTGATAATGTTCCATGTGACTTTATTTTCATAGCCGCATGTAACATGAGGGATGTTCAATATATATTGCCACCATTACGTTCAAGAATCCAAGGTGAGGGTTATGAAATCCTCATGCGCACTACAATGCCAGATACTGAAGAAAATCAGTCTAAAATTGCTCAATTTGTTGCTCAGGAAATAAAAATGGATGGTAAGATTCCTCATGCAACTAAAAATTCTATTAAACTATTGATCGGAGAGGCAAGGAGAAGAGCTGAGGCAATAGACGATAAAAAAAACTCATTAACACTTAGATTAAGAGATCTAGGTGGAGTTGTGCGTATGGCTGGAGACATGGCAGTTATGGATGGGAGTGATCTAATAGGTGAAAATCATATGTCATTTGCCATAGAAAATGCTACTTCAATTGAAGATCAAATAATTAAAAGATACAAATCATATGAAAATGCTATGCATAAGGATCTATCAAGTTCTCAACATATGGGTAGTGGAAAAACTAATAATCCAAATGAAAACGTTGACAGAAGCTACATGTAAACAATGAATTCAAAAAAAATATAAACGCAAAAAAAATATAAACAAGACCAAAGATACAACAATAATAATTATCAGAAAATCAATAATAAATTCAATTAAACTTATATCACACTAACATGAATCCTTACCCAAATCAACACTGGAAAAATCTAGAAGGAGGTTCAGCAAATTTGCAAAGAGCAGTTCCTGGTGAATCAGATTATATTCTTAGAGAGAATATATTAGATGCCTTTGACTTTCCGGAGATGATAGAAGATTATTTGATTGAACTTGAGATAAGGAACTACTCTAAGAACACCATCAAAACGTACCGGTCTATAATTAATAATTTTCACAGATTTTTACAAAAAGAAGAAGATCTTTACGACGAAAGACTTGTTTTAAGGGCATTTAAAAGGTACATACGCTACTTGAAACGTGAAAAAAATGTTTCACAAAATTATATATATCTTGTAACAGTTGTTGCAAAGAAATTCTTTGAATTTGGTGGTATTGGGGTCCTAAAAGATGTTAAAACTCCTAAAAGAACAAAATCTCTCCCTAAATCTCTCAATGAAAATGAGGTAATCAATTTAATTAATGCTATGGATAAAAATGGAGATGAAGGGGTTAAATCAGAACATTCAGAATTTTTAAAACTTAGAAACAAGGTTATATTAGCTTTACTATACTCTTCTGGTCTAAGGGTCTCAGAATTAGTTAAACTTCATAGTGATAGTGTTGATTTAAGAGATAGAACTCTTAGAATTAGGGGAAAGGGGGAAAAAGATCGGATTGTTCTTTTTGATGAAGAAACTAAGGAATTACTCGAAGGTTACATTTTAAAAAGAGGAGATCATAGTGATTATCTTTTTGTTAACAGATCCGGCAATCATTTAACTCCTAGATATATTCAAATGATGATTAAAGACTATGCAAAAGCTGCAGGTATTAAAAAAAGAGTAACTCCTCATATATTAAGACATTCATTTGCAACACATTTGTTAAAGAATGGTGTTGATATTAGAGCCATACAACAACTTTTGGGTCATGCTAATCTAAGTACTACACAGATATATACCAGTGTGGATATGCATACCCTTAAAAATGTTTATGATCGTGCCAAAAACTAGTTATTTTTTTATGGATTGTATGATAATTTATTGAGATTTTTTTTATTTTCTAAATTATATTTTTTCAAGTTGAATCAGTAATAATATGTTAAATTTAGTAAAAAATCCTATTAATGTACAAAAATTGCAAAAACATCTCTACTTTAAAGAGGACATATACCTCAAATAATACAAATTCATGTGTTGATAAGTTTTTCTATTTTTCATATATCCTAAATCCCAGATCAATGACCAAATAAAACATAGAAAAGATTGAAAATTTTTCTTGAATAATAATTTATAAAAATCCAGAAATTTGATAAATAGAATAAATTCAAAATATCAATATTTGAAATGGTTCAGATTCCTTAATAAAATTTTGAATATCAAATAATCAAAGTAGATCAAAGAAAAAAAGTATTTATAATATTTTAACCTAACAATTAAAGGGAACTCATATAGGTTCCTTTCTGGGGTGGGGAAACCCTTTTTACCATCCAAATATATTTAATCGTTTTCTTTAAGTTATAACGATTTTCACATTAATTTTAGACAATAAGTTTAACTTATTAATAATGTTTGGAGGAATTTAATGGAGATAACAATTGATAATTACTTTGAAAAGAGACATTCACTTTTCAAATGGCGTTCTGAAACTTCAAATGCTAACAAACTAGTAATGGCATTTTTCATGGCATGTATTACTGGACTTATGGCACAAATAATTATACCGCTACCATGGACTCCTGTACCTATAACTGCTCAGACTTTTGCAGTTTTAATTGCAGGAATACTTCTTGGAAGATACTGGGGGGGATTAAGCATGGTAATCTATTTGTTAATTGGATTTGTAGGTGTACCATGGTTTACAGGAATGACTGGAGGTATTGGGGTAATTACTGGGGCTACAGGTGGCTTTTTAATCGGATTTATATTAACAGCATTATTCCTAGGATACTTTTCAGATAATTACATCAATGCTAGAGGTTTTAAGTCAATGCTGGTTTTATTACTAGTTTCAAACTTTGCATTTATCTATATACCTGGTTTGATTGGATTGGGTGCTTGGTTATATGTTGTAAATGGTGCAGTGCCTGGAGTTTGGACATTACTTGCAATGGGTTTATTACCCTTTCTGATTGGTGATCTAATCAAAATTGGGGGAGCAGCTGCGCTTTCAAAGGCTGTGACACCTAAAGAATCCTTCAATGAAGGAGATAATCTGATTGATAATGGAAAATGGAGAATATTCTGATCCCATATGGATCAGAGCCC
Organism: Methanobacterium spitsbergense; assembly: GCF_019931065.1. Lineage (NCBI taxonomy): Archaea > Methanobacteriati > Methanobacteriota > Methanobacteria > Methanobacteriales > Methanobacteriaceae > Methanobacterium > Methanobacterium spitsbergense. The sequence goes on from NZ_JAIOUQ010000007.1 coordinate 9,698, forward strand.
ATCATCTTCTTTGTATGCAAGGATTTCAAGGTTATGGTTACAGTAAAGACTTTGAAAGGCATATGGGGAAGATAATTACTTTTTTAAATTCAAATCCTTCAACTGAAATTCGAATTGTTACAAAAACAGATGAAATATGTTTGCACTGTCCTTATAAATGCAAATTTTCATGTAAGCGGGACCAGAATTCACATTTCGGAATGGATGAATTGGACAATTTTGTAATCAAAAAGGCTTTATTAAAAGAAAATCAAGTATATCAAATACTTGACGCTTTAAGATTAGTTAATAAAAACATTGATCATGATAGTCTAATGGAAATATGTGGTCAATGTAGTTGGAAGAATAAATGTATTTTTTTCGAGAAAAAATTAATTTTTAATAAACCATAAATTTAGATTTTCTAAATAATATCTCCAATCATTGAAATATATTAATAATTTGTGATTAAAAAATATTAAGAATCTACAAATTAATATTATATTTTATAACATAAGTAATATTACATAATAAGATTTTACAGATTCTTTTGTTTGAAATTCAAGTTCGTTATAGAAGAGTATTTAATGGTATGCTTTCGTTATAGTGTTTCCAAGTCGTTATAGTAAAATATACTCTGGCCATGCTGAAATTATAACTACTTCGTTATAGTGAAATTTAACGAAGTAAATTTCAAGATTTTCTAAATTTAATAACCTTATTAAATTGCTTAAAATTATAATTAAAGGTTAGATATTAATTATGTAGGTTGGATTGAAAAATAAAATTTTATTGAGTATTACTTAAAATAATTCCTTCAATTTTTTTAAATGGAAATTAAGATTTTATTAAAATCCAAGATATTTTCATATTATCTTTCATTCTTCATTTTATCCGAATTTAAAGTATCCAGAAAAAATATATTAATTTAATTTTTAGAATTTGGTTTTTAAATAAATCACAAATATGATTTTTATCAATTTTTATTTTTAAAAATTTACATTCAGATTCATATCCATTAAAAATTTTCATATCACAATATTTACTTTTCATGCAATTATTACCGTAATTTATTTCTCTATTATCAAATTTCTTTTTTGGGTTGTTAGAATCAAAAAACATTGCCCATATTCCAATTACAATAAATCCAATAGCACCAAGACTAAAATAATTACTTGGATCTTTAACAATCCATGTCATCAAAAAGCCGATTATACCTATAATTATAAAAATTAAGCCTGTATAAAATTTCATTTGATCTCCTTCTCATAATTGACAATAACAAAATTAATATCTTTTGGCAATTATTTAAGCTTCTCCATGCGTTCGTAATGTAATCAAGCAGTTCGGAGTGAACAGTTTTATTATCTCTAATAAATTGAAGATGTTAGATTAATGTTTAAGAAACATGCAAGAGTATGTAATAAAATTTTTTCATTTTTGGACAATTTTTAATACAATTATGAGTTTTTTGACCATAAACTGAATAATAATGAATATTAATATAAAAAATAAGAGAGGAAATAATTGTTTCAACAAATTATTTTAGAACTCTCAATTATGTTGAATTAGATGTTTTATACTCAAAACTAAAATCATATAGCGAATTTATAGGTAAAACATTAGTTTGGCAATAATAATATCAAGAAAAAATATTTCTAATTATTCTAAATTGAATAAGAATTGAATCACTAAAAGAAAAAAATTTCTATCATTTACCTCCAATAATTATACATGGAAACCTATATTTCGATGCTACGTGGAATTAACGTTGGTAGAACTAAACGGGTTAAGATGGATGAATTAAAGGAAGTTTACAAATCTTTAAACTTTAAAGATGTAAAAACTTACATACAAAGTGGAAATGTAATATTCCAGTTCAAAAACATTGATACAAATGAATTAAAGATTAAAATTAAGAATAAATTAAAAGAAACTTTAGGTTTTGACGTAGCAGTAGTGATTAGAACAAAAGAAGAATTAGAAAAAATTATAAATGAAAATCCCTTAAAAAAAGAGGATATCAATCATACATACATTACATTTCTATCAAATATTCCTTCAGAAGATTTATTTAATGATATAAAAATTAAAATTGATTCTAAAATGAAAAACAAAAATGATAAAATTATTAATTATCCAAAGGAAATCTATCTTTTCTTACCGGATGGGTACGGGAGAACTAAGTTAAACAACAATTTTTTTGAGAAACAATTAAAGGTCACTTCAACAACAAGAAATTTAAAAACAGTAAAAAAATTATTGAACATTGCAGAGTCATTAAAATAACAATCAGTTTTAGATAAAAATAGATATTTAATCAAATTTATTTAGCTATTAAAAAAAATATAAAAAAAATGAGCATTTCTCCTAAAAAAGATAAACCTCATTTTAGTGATATTTTTATACTCCGGCTCCTCCAGGTACATGGTCTGATGTCATTTCAAGCATCATTGGTTTTGGAAGTTCAATACCAATTGTTTCTTTTATAACATCTTCCACTGTGTCAACGGGTATGAATTTTATTTCATCCTTAACATCCTTTGGAACATCGTCAAGATCTTTTAAATTCTCCTTTGGTAGGATAATTCTTTCGATTCCTGCTCGATGTGCTGCAATTACCTTCTCTTTAATACCACCAACAGGTAGTACTGCACCTCTGAGTGAAATTTCACCGGTCATTGCCAGTTTAGGATCAACTTCATGGCCTGTTACAAGTGATGCAATGGTACTTAATAATGCTACACCTGCTGATGGACCGTCTTTAGGAATTGCTCCTGAAGGTACGTGTATATGTAAATCCTTCTTCTCAAATTCAGCTTTCTTAAGGTTGAATGCAAGTCTTGAACGAATCAGTGTTTGGGATATTTTGGCTGATTCTTTCATTACATCACCTAATTGTCCTGTAAGTGTTAATTTACCAGTTCCAGGCATGAAAGCACCTTCGATGAAAAGTATGTCTCCTCCTACAGGAGTCCAAGCTAAGCCTGTTACAACTCCGGGGGGGTTGTTTTTACCTGCTCTGTGGTACTGGGTAAGTTCGTGGCCAAGTATTTCGTAGAGCATGTCCTCTTTAACAACATAAGGAAGATCAACTTTTCCAACAACAATTTTTTCAGATGCTACCCTTGCAACTGCAGATAGTTGACGTTTAATTCCCCTTACTCCGGCTTCTCTGGTGTATTTTTCAATTATGGTTTTCAATGCTTCGTCATCGATTTGTAGTTGAGTTTCATCTAATCCATGTTCTTCAAGCACAATTGAAATTAGGTGATCCTTTGCAATTCTGAATTTTTCATGGCTTGTATAACTTCCAATTTCTATGATTTCCATACGGTCTCTTAATGGTCCTGGAATGTCTCTAAGTGAATTTGCTGTTGCAATGAAGAAAACATCTGACAGATCGTAGGGTAAGTCAAGATAATGGTCTGAAAAGCTGTCGTTTTGTTCGGGATCAAGAACTTCTAGAAGTGCACTTGCAGGATCGCCGTTGTAAGCTGCCATTAATTTATCTACTTCATCTAAGATGAATACTGGATTTGTTTCCCCTGCACGTTTCATTCCTTGTATTATTCTACCAGGTAATGCTCCGAGATATGTTCTTCTGTGTCCTCTGATTTCTGCTTCGTCTTTGACTCCACCGAGACTGATTCTCACATATTCTCTGCCTAAAACTTCTGCTATACTTTTACCTAGGCTGGTTTTACCAGTTCCAGGTGGTCCTACTAATAGAAGTATTGAACCTTGTTTGTTTTGTTTTAATTTCATCACTGTAAGGTGCTGTATTATACGATCCTTAACTTTTTCAAGTCCGTAGTGTTCTTCGTCCAGCAATTTTCTTGCAGCTCCAATATCAATATCTTTAATTTTGCTTTTACCCCATGGTAAGGTGGTTAAGAGATCAAGATAATTTCTGATTACACTTTCTTCAGAACTGTGTGGGCCTTGTCTTTCAAGTTTGAGCACTTCATCGAGTGCTGCTTCTTTAACTTCTTCAGGCATTTTTGATTCTTCGATCAGGTCTCTGTAATCTTTCTTCCCACTTCTACCTTCAGTATCGTTTAATTCTTCTTGTATGGCTTTAAGCTGTTCTTTGAGCATATTTGCTCTGTGGTTTTTGTTCATTTCTTCGTTGAACTTGGCAGCCATTTCCATCTGGAATTTTATTGATTCCTTTTGATCGATTAGAATATCCAGGAATTTTAGACTTTTTTCCTTTAAAGAACGTATTTCCAATAATTCTTGTTCTTCAAATATTGATAATCGCATGTAAGGGTATACATATCCAATAACCTTTGTTATATCATCAAATTTATTCACCTGTTCGACATAGGCCTTTGAACCTTTGAAGTTTTGACTGATTTCAGATACAAGGTATTTTATATGATCTAGGATTTCTTTCTGGTCTTCAGGATCCAGGTCTATAATATCTGGGATTAATCTGTAGGATGCTCTGTAGTTTACACCTTCAGTTTTGAGTTCTTCTATTTCAACTCTTTCTACTATTTCTACCATTATCTGATAGAAATCTCTCATTGATTTGATGTTATTTATTTTGATTAATGTTCCTACATTGTATAAATCAGATTCGGAATATAATCCTTCTGCATTATCTTCTTTTACAGCCACTGCAATGGCGTAATAATCATCATTTGCAACTCTTTTGTAGATATTGCTTCCAACTTCCTTACCAATTTTCAAGGTCATTTTAGTCTCGTGTACTAAGACCTTGTCAGGTATAACAATTACTGATAATTCTTTATTAACGTTTATATCTCTCATGGTATCACTCAGGGGTAGGTAATTTGATAAATCGGCTAAAATTGCCATTTTTAAATATTATTATTTTTTAGATTCATTGCACTTTGAAAAAACACAGCCAAATAAAAAATCAATCTTTTCTTTGTGTTTTAGTAGGGCGTTCTGGTTGAAGGTGTAGTAAATATAGTTTCCTTGTTTTTTTGCATTTAGGATCTTTACTGTTTTAAGTATTTTAAGATGTTGAGATGCTGCTGGTTGTGTTAAACCCATCATCTTTGCCATTTCATTAACACTGAACTTTTCCTTCTCACCTGATGCCAGGCTGTAGATCAATATCAATCTGTTAATATTGCCAAGAGCTTTGAATAGTTCTTCCAATTCTTCAGAAAGATCTTCCTCTCCATGTTCAGAATTTATCCCCAACATCATGTTTCATAAGTATATACGTATATGCTTATATACTTTTCTATTAATGAAATTTTATAAAAAAATAGGGAAAGAAATATTAATTTTCTAAACACAATATAATATTATAAACATTTTTTTAAATCCTTAAAAATAGTTAAGGGATAAAATGAAGCAAGATTCAACTGGTTATGTAAATGAGTTAATGGAACAGTTTGCAAGAAACACAGGACTTGAACCTGAAAATTCAAATCCTAAACGATACTTATGGACCGATGCATTTGCTGTGTGTAATTACTTGGGACTCTACAACACGACTAATAACAAAGTTTATCTGTATATTGCTCTGCGTCTTGTTAATCAAGTACATCACACTCTGGGAAAACAACGAAATGATAATCCTAAAAATGGTTGGATAAGTGGCCTGGATGAAGAAACGGGTGAAAAACATCCGACTATAGGTGGACTGCGAATAGGTAAAGAAATGAATGAGCGCATGTCCGCAGAAATCATCAACGAGAGTCAAGAATGGGATAGGGATGGTCAATACTATCATTACCTGACCAAATGGATGCATGCTTTAAACAACACATCCAGAGTTACAGGAGACAATAAATATATTAAATGGGCATTGGAACTTGCAGAATCAGCCCATGCTAGTTTTACTTATTTACCTGACCATGGTACTAGGAAGAGAATGTACTGGAAGATGAGTATTGATCTTACACGTCCTTTAGTTTTTTCGATGGGACAGCACGATCCATTAGATGGTTTTATCACATATAATGAAATAAAAAATGGGATGAAAGATTTTCAAGATGGATCATCTCCAGAATCAGATCTGGAAAATGAAATTCGCGAAATTACGGATATATGTAAAGGTATGGGCTTAACAACCGATGATCCTCTGGGAATAGGTGGTTTGTTATCTGATGCAACTAGAATAACACAATTAATAAGTAGCGGTTTTTTAAAAAATATTGAACTATTGGAAATGGTTTTAGATTCATCTATCTTAGGCTTAAGAATGTATATGAAGAACGATCCAATGAAATATCCTGCAGAATACCGTCTAGCATTTAGAGAATTGGGTCTTTCAATTGGTTTGAAGGGTTTTGAGATGATGGTGGATTTAATAAACAAAAATCCAGAGTTATCACAAATAAATTCTCTTCAAGAACGTATTAACCTTTTTGAGGAATATTTGGGGCTTGGAAATAACATAGAAAAATTTTGGATGGATAAACAAAACAGAAGAACCAGCAATTGGATGGAGCACAGAGATATCAACACAGTAATGCTTGCAACCGTTTTGGAACCCAATGGATTTTTGAGGATTTAATTTTCATTAATAATATTCCAAGGACAAATTGTTATTTTTGGTTGTCCTAGATGTTGTTGGAGGGAGCTGTGTTTGTTTGTGTATTTGAAGGATTTGTTGTATTAGTTGAATTTTGAGTTCCAGAAGAATTATCTGTACTGTTACTGGAAATATTAGTTCCAGAGGTTGTAAATGGTACTGCCACTAAAGAGATAAGGGGTGTAAGTTCAATATCTCTTGCAGTAATCTTTGGTAAGACTAAACGTCCTAATGTAACTGACATATAGTTATAAGTTCCAGATACAGCACCATAAACTGTAATTATATCTCCTCTTTTCAAATTTGTTTGAGATTTATATGTTACATATATCAAATCAGTATTGGACCATCCGCCGTTTACTTGTGTAACAGACATCACTATGTTTGTCTGACCATCTTTTTGATTTATTTGAACAATTTGGCCTGTAAAATTGACATGTTGGCCTTTATATTTATTTACATTACTATTAAGTGCTTGTAAACTTATCACAGTACATGACGCTTTGTATTTTTCAAGATCAGCACCTGTTAATGGTGTATCGTCTGGGAAAACCAGACCTAATATGATTAAAATTATTAAAATTAGTATAATGGCTCCTCCAACTATTATGGCCAATTTAACTAGAAGATTTTGATTAAAAAACCAATTCTTGCCCTTTTCCAATTTGTCTTTCATAGAAATCATTCAATATTATATATCTTATAATTTATTTACCTTCAGTTTTTGATTTAAATTTTCAAATATTTCAGAGATTTTCTAGACATTCATCTTTGAGTATTCTGGCATCTTCATTGGAAGGATTTAAAACCAATGCTCTTTTAAAACATTCAATTGCATTATCAAAATGGCTTAACTCTAACAATGCAACTCCTTTATTACATATAAATGCATCATTTTCATTTTCTAAATTTAAAGCTTCATCATAGCAATTTAATGCTTCCTCAAATCTTCCAAGTTCCATTAAAGCATTTCCTTTACGGTTCCACATAGCCGCATCTGGCGGTTCTTCAAGACAGAGCTCTAATGCTTTTTCATAACAAAAAAGTGCTTCTTCTGTTCGTTCAAGTTCAGATAAAATGTTACCCTTGGCATTCCAGACATCAGGATCTTCTGGGTTTATATTGAGTATCATATCATAACATTCAAGAGCGGAATCAAACTTACCTAGCATTTCCATAATGAACCCTCTCCAATAAAGCACAAATTCATTTGTACTGTTGAGTTCCATTGCTTTATCACTGCATTTCAATGCTTTTTGTGGTTGATTTGAGTTTAAAAGGGCTATTGCCTTGTTGTTATATATGTACTCGTTATTGGGGTCGATTTTAATTGCCTTATCATAACATTCTATTGCTTCTTCAAATCTTCCTAGACGTGAAAGATTATCTCCAGTTTTATTTAGGAGGTAAACATCATTTGGATCAAATTTTAGTGCAGCATTATAACAAACAACAGATTTATTGAATTTACCCACATCAAAAAGTATGTCTGCTCTTTTGGTTATCATGGATTTTTCATCTATTTTTTTACCTTCCCAATTTTCAATTGGCAACTTTTTAAACCTAATAACTTGAAATAAAGAAGAATCTGATGTATCATCGGGATATATCTTTATAAAATCTGATTCAAGCTCCTTTGCATTAGAATATCCTTCTTCACGTGCCAAAGAATCGTTTTTTATCAGATCTTCAAATTTGACAACGTCCACATCGATTACTGTGGCTTCAAAAAGCTTCTTACGTTCTTTTGAAACTAAGTTCCAGTAACAATGCAACCTATCACCTGGAGACAATGGTTTTTTCCAAAGTTTCCTGATTGTGGTGGTTTTTTTACCAGTTATAAGTTCAACGTGACGGCTTCCAAAGAGTAAAATTGGTATGAAGAACCCTCCATTTATATTAATATTTTTTATATTATTATCTTATTTTATTATTTCATCCCCAAATTCCGAGGTTTTTATTTTTATCCTTTTTAAATATGGTTTAACTGATTCTGCGATTTCAAAAAGTTCGGTTCTAGATGGGCTAGGAGTTTCTTTAAGAGTTTCATCCAGTACACTTGTATTTTTAAACTGCTGTATCGTGTAAACATCGCAATTAATTTCCTTAGCAATTTCAACAATATCTTCTGAATTCATTAAGTTAGGAACATAGGTTGTTCTACATTCTAAGTAGGTGTCAGGTGATAGTAAACATATTTCCATACTTTTCCTTACCCTTTCACCAATATCTTCGCCTATAATTTCTTTATATTTATTGAAGGGGGCTTTAACATCTAATGCTATATAATCCACGAGATCAATTAATTCTTCCAGCCGTTCAGGGTAATATCCATTAGTATCGAGTTTAACCTCTAATTTAAGGTTTTTACAGTATTTTAAAATATCAATAATGGCGATATTCTGGATTAAAGGCTCTCCGCCTGTTATAACTACGCTGTCAATGAAATCAAGTGATTCATTTATCTCTTGAAATATTTCAATGATCTTCCTTGGATTGCCCCCATCTATAATTCCTGCATTATGACAGTAAGGACATCTTAGCATGCATCCTGCTGTGAAAATAACAAGGGAGATTTTACCTGGAAATTCAATTGATGAAACAAGCATTCCACCTATTTCAATTGAACTTTGACCATCTTTAAAGTTTAATGAATTCATGATTTTATATGCTTCCTGAAAAATATTTATTAAAGTAATTTGTTTCCTATTATAATTTTTTAGCTAATTAATTCATCAAGAATCTTAATGAATTTTTTATCTTTTTCAATTGTTCCAACACTGACTCTTATCCAATATTCATCCAGTCCTTTGAAAGAGGTGCAATCCCTAACAATAACTCCCTTTTTCATTAAATTTTCACTCAATTCTTTGGCTGTTAATCCTGTTTCTCTTATATCTACCAAGAGGTAGTTAGCCTTTGATTCAAAGACTTTGAGATTTTTAAAATTTGACAATGATGTGTAAAGGAATTCTCTACTTTCTATACTGACTTCAGTGGATTTTTTAATATATTCCTTATCTTGTAGAGTTGCAGTTGCTGCAATTTCTGAGAGTTTTGTAAGACTAAATACTGGTTTAACACGGTACATATATTCTATGATCTCGGGATTTGATAATCCATAGCCAATTCTCATACCTGCAAGTCCAAGTACCTTTGAAAATGTTCGGAGTATGAATACATTTTTGTAGTCTTTGAGCAGATCAACGTTATTTACATCTGAAAATTCAAAATAGGCTTCATCAATAACTACAATTGCATCTGTGCTCTCTATGACCTTTTTTATATCATCCTTACTTATTAAACCGCCTGTTGGATTGTTGGGTGTGCATAAGAAAATAAGTTTGGTTTTAGGACTTATTGCTTGTATTACTGAGTCAACATCCAAAGAATTGGATGGTACGTCCCATTTTGCATAGACAGGTATTGCACCATGGATTTTAAGTGTAAATTCATAGTACATGTAACCTGGAATTGGGATTATGATTTCATCTCCCGGTTCAATATAAGCTTTTCCTAACACATCGAGTATTTCATCAGCACCATCACCGCCTAGAATAACATTTGCTGGTGAAACACCAGAATATGATGCAATGCCTTTGATTAAACTACTTAAATTTGTTTCAGGATATTGACTAATTAGGTGAAGATTTTTTTCAAGTGATTCTATTGCAATTGGAGAGGGTCCTATTGGATTTTCATTTGATCCTAGTTTTATTATGTCTTCAGGTTGAAGGCCATAATTAGAAGCTATTTCATCAATTGATCTGCCAGGAACGTAAGGATCAAGTTTTTTTACTACTTTACTTGGGTTAATCATTCATATCACTTTTTTGTTTTGCCATTTTAACGTACCTTATAGCATTATCTTTTATATTTTTAATTTCATCTTTTTCGAGCTTTCTAACCACTTTTGCAGGAATTCCTAGTATTAAACTTTGCTCTGGAAATTCATGGTTTTCCGTAACAACAGCTCCGGCTCCAACTATGCTGTTTTTCTTTATAGTTGCTCCGTTAAGCACCGTTGCATTCATTCCAATTAAACAATTATCTTCAACTGTACATCCATGGAGAACAGCTGCATGTCCAACAGACACTAAATTCCCGATATTCAATGGATGTCCTTTAGATGAGTGTAATACGCAGTTATCTTGAATATTGGAACATTTACCAATATTTATTGTTTCTATGTCTCCTCTAATCACTGCATTAAACCATACTGATGATTTTTCGTCTAAATTCACTTTTCCATCGAGAATTGACCCTTTAAATACAAATGTGTTGTTATAAACCATTTTTATCTTACCGATCTAATTTAATAAATGTTCTATAAAAATGAATTAAGCCGGAATTAGGGATAGTAAATCATTTATTGTTATCAATAATATTATGTTCTTGTTTGGGTATCAGAACTTTGTTAGACTCCAGATCCTTGCTAACTATTGCCCCTGCTCCAATTCTCGAGTTAACACCGACCTTCACTCCAGGATTGAAACTGCTATTTATACCTGTTTTCACGCCATCTCCAAATACAACACCCATTTTACGACGACCAGAGTCTATTTTATTTCCTTTAACTCTGATTTTAATGTTTCCGTCGTCGAATCTTAGATTTGCAATATTTGTACCTGCGGCTATATTACATTTAGATCCTATTATGGAGTCTCCAATATATGTAAGATGGTTCACGTTGGTGTTGTCCATTATAATGGAATTTTTAATTTCAACAGCATTTCCAACGCTTACATTATTGCCAATACTTGTGTATTTTCTTATAAATGTGTTTGGGCCGATATCACAGTTTTCTCCAATGTGTGCTGGTCCCATTATATAGGTACCTGATCTCACTATGGTGTTTTTCCCAATAAAAACTGGACCATGTATTGTGACTCCTTCTTCTATTTCACCGTGGATATCTGTTTCCATGTCCTTTAAAAAATGTTCATTAACATCTAAAAGCTCCCATGGCCTTCCAATATCTATCCAGTTGTTTTTTGACTTGATTCCAAGAACTTTTTCATTGTTATCCATCTGAATTTGTAGTGAATCTGTAATTTCATATTCTCCCCTCTTTGATATTATTGTGAGATCAATGGCTTTGAATATATCTTCATCAAATAGGTAAATGCCCGCGTTTATTAGATTGCTGGGTGCTTCTCCAGGAGCTGGTTTTTCAACTATATTGATAATTTTATCTCCATTTAGCTCAACAACACCAAAGGATGAGGGATCATCTACTTCTGTCAGTACAAGTAATGATTTCGCACTTTTTGAATTATATTTCTGTATAAGATCTTCTATTAATACAGGATCCACTATTATATCCCCATTAAGAACTATAAATTTCCCTTTGATTGTGTCCCTTGTTGATCCTATTGCATGGGCAGTTCCAAGTCTTTGTTCTTGCGTTACATAATTTATTTTAACACCAAGAAGTGATCCATCTTTAAAATGATTTTTTATAACTTCTTCATGGTATCCTACAACCATTGTTATATCGCTAACTCCTGCATTTCTTAGCGACTCAACATTATATTGTAGAATTGGTTTTCCCCCAACTTGAAGCATTGTTTTTGGTTTAGTGACTGTAAGGGGCCTCATTCTAGTTCCTTCGCCTGCTGTTAATATAATCGCTTTCATAACAAAAACCTCAAAATTCCGTTTAACACAAATAAATATTATTTTGTGAGCATAATTTCAAATAGATATGTACTATAATTGTGTGAATTACTTTAATAAATCTTATAAATTTTTGACCATCCTTTAATAAATCTTTAAGCTATAATCATAAAACGTTTGTCAAATATTTGCTAAATATGATATCTGAAAATATATATCATTGTAAATATTTAAAAAAAAATTATTTATATCAATCCTTCAATGAACTTGGCACATTGGTTCCTTATCATATGGGCCTTCTCAATGTTAGTTGCTTCAAGAGTGATCCGGATGAAGGATTCTGTCCCGGAGGGTCTTATAAGAACCCAGCTACCATCGGCCATTGATATTCTGACACCATCTATTTGATTTACATCAACAACATCTTCAAGAATAATGTGCAATTTGGCCTTAACATTTTCCATTATCAATTCTTTCTGGAAGTTTTCACAGTTCACCTTATCCCTAATGGTAGGATAACTTGGAATTGCATCTAGTTGGTCTGATAATGGACCATACTTTTGTACCAATTCTATGACTCTGAGTGCAGATAATATCCCGTCAGGGCACATACAGAAATTTGGGTGTAACCAAGTTCCAGACGGTTCACCACCAAATTGTGCGTTATTATCTTCAATTGCCTCTGCAACATGCACATCCCCGACTTTTGTCCTTATAACATGGCCTCCAACTTCATCCATACATTTATCAGTGCATAATGATGCGTCAACTGTTGTAACAACTTTACCTCCAATTTCACGACATACTATTGCTAGTAATTTGTCAAAATCAGCCATACGTCCTTTTTCATCAATGGCTATCATTCGATCAGCATCTCCGTCGTGTGCAATTCCAATATCTGCTCCAATGGCCTTAACAATCTTCATTAGTTCCTGAAGGTTTTTTTGTGAGGGCTCTGGCATTCTTCCAGGGAAAAATCCATCGGGTTGGGAATTAATAGCTACAACTGAACAACCAACCTTTCTGAGTATTAAAGGGGATAAATATGAAGCTGCACCGTTGGCACAATCTACAACAACTTTTGTACCGGGTTTTATATTGGCTTGGGCAATGATATCTGTTATATAATCTGAAACCACATATTTAACTTCTTCAACTTTTCCAATATCTTTCCATGATACGGTTTTAAAGTTTCTTTTATGTATGATTTCTTCGATTTTTCGTTCCTGATCCTGTCTGTATGCCATTCCATCAGGATTCCATAACTTTATTCCATTATACTCTGGAGGATTGTGTGATGCTGTTATCATGATGCCGGCATCTGCCTTGAGTTTCATTGTTGCATAACCAACAAGAGGAGTTGGTGCCATTCCAATCTTCAGAACATGACATCCGCATTGCAATAATCCTGCTGTCACAGCATTTTCTATCATAACATTAGATGTTCTTGAGTCGTAGCCCAGAACTATCTTACTCCCAATACCGCCGGCATAACTAGCAATTGCCATACCAATATTTACTGCAATATCCAGGGTTATATCATAACCTACTTTGCCCCTTATACCGGAAGTACCAAAGAGTTTAGGAATTTCAGATGTCATTTGAGTACTCCTTTATGCTCCAAATTTAGTTGATCTGTTCATGAGATCCATGAGTATATCCATTATATTGTTTCCTCTGATCCTGCACAAACCACCCTTTGATGTGCTTCGTTCGTTGAATTTTGTTACATCATCGACCCTTACTTCTGGTCCGGTAATTACTATGGGAACTGGATCTCCAGTATGGTCCATTATGGATATTGGTGTTGAATGGTCAGCAGTTAAAATGAAATAAACTTCTTCTATTTTCATTAGCTCTCCAATAACTACATCAACCTTTTCAAGGAATTTAACTTTTTCTTCCATTTCACCGTCATGTCCAGCTTCATCTGCTCCATCTACATTTATGAGCATGAAATCATAATCCTTTGAAGCAGTTTCTATTATGCCATTTTTAATGTTTTCTAGGTTGGTGTCAATTCCACCTGTAGCACCGGGAATATCAATGAGCTGCATACCCGCGATTGATGCTATTCCCTTAATAAGTCCTGTTTCAGCTATACAAACAGGATTTAGGCCGTATTTTTCTCCAAAAGGTTCTACTTTAGGGACGGCTCCAGCCCCTCTTGGGATGATTATATTAGCAGCATTTTCACCAGATTCGATTCTTTTAATATTTATGGGATGGTCTTTAAGTAATTCATAAGATTTTTCAACGACTTTATTCAGTATATCTGCAGTTTTCTTTGCTTCTTCAGTATCATCAAGAGCAACAACCTTTTTAGGATTTTTCCCTTCGTGTTTAGGGTCAGCATCTGAAACTTGATCAGATAAACCTTTGCCCCTTAGTACTAAAACAGCTCTATGTCCTGTTGATTCTTTGAATATTACTTGAACATCTTCTTCAAGTTCCATCCCGTTAACTGTCTGGGCTATCTCTTGTGTTCCAACTCTAATTCTTCCAGCCCGTCTGTCGGTGATAATTCCTTTATCATCTACTGTTGAGAAGTTACATCTGAATGCTATGTCTCCGGGAAGTACATCCACCCCTACTCCTGCAGCTTCAAATGGACCTCGTCCTGTATAAACCTCATAGGGATTATAACCTAGTATGGATATATGGGACGTATCACTACCAGCCCTTATACCAGGCCTTATTGGATCCATAATTCCGCATATTCCATTTTCTGCCATTTTATCCATATTAGGTGTTAATGCAACTTCAAGGGGTGTTTTGTATCCAAGTTCTTTAATGGGACGATCTCCCATTCCATCTATGATCATTATGATTCCTTTCATTTTATCACCTAAACCATGATGATGCCTAATGCGGCCCCAGTTATGGTAGCTATAAGATTAACATATTCGTTGGAGATATAATGCCTTCGCTCAAGCGTAGCACCAAGTATACTGTCAACAAAGCATCCTACTGTACCTGCAATTATGGCTATTTTCAATGTTACATAGGGATCTGGAAATATTCCTAGTAAATAAGCTGCCACTCCTATGATGCCTGCACCAATAATTCCTGCAACTGTACCTACAACTGAAATTCCGCCGTCTGTTCCTGGAGGGACTTTCTTAAGGGTTGTAATGAGTCTGGGTTGTTGTGTTACACCAACTTCACTTGCAAGAGTGTCTGCTGTTGCAGTGGCAATTGACCCTATAAATCCACCATAGTTTCCAAAGGCAGCCATTACAAATGGCACTATTCCATTAGAAATAACATTTTTAAGGGATCTTGTCCCCTCGTAAATACCAATGTCTTTTTTGTATTGGTGTTTGTACTTGGTAGAAATAAGTCCAAGAATCAGGAAAATGAATATTAGTATGAGCCAGTTTGCACCGGCTGTAAAAATAATTATTATACCCATGATAATCATGAAAATGGATCCAAATAGATCAAGAGCTTTTCTCAAATAGGTAATAAGCGCTATGACTACTAATAGGACCACATATTCCAGAGGATTAAACATTTATCTCCCGCATCATTATTTATCTTCAATTACACGAGTTTTAATGGTTTCAACACGTTTTAGTGGGTAGATCTTTTTGGACTCATGGTATATGTGAGATGCCATTTTACCTCCTAAAATATCTTCAATGAGCTCTTGGAAATTTTTGTCCTTAGCTGCATTTTGAACCATTTTTTCCATTGTTTCTCGTATGAACTTCTGCTGGGAAGATTTAGCCCTTTTGATTGTGATTGCAAGTACATGGATTTTGAGTTTCACACCGTCTTTTGATGTAATATTTACTATTGCATCAATACGGCTTGTTCCTCTTCTAATCATACTTCTAACATAATCTGTTGTTACCTGATGTCCAACAAAATTTGTGTTTGCTGTGTCTCCAGCAACACCGTTTATCTCGAAGAAAAGTTTTATGTACTGTTTGCTGAAGTCTCCAGTTAGTTCACGAAGTGATGATTCAACCCTTCTTTTTACCAGAAGTTCAGGATCCCTTGCAGGGGTTGTACCTATCTCTTGATCTCCAAAATCCTTAGGAGTCATTATTTTGTACCATTGTTTTTCTTTCCAAGTATCTCTTACTCTTCTACGTCTTGCTTTAGCCATATTATCACTTTACCTGTAAAAATTTATAAATAAAAATCTCATGTTCTTGATATAATGTTAAAAATCATAACAAAGTACTCTAGATTAGAATCATTTATTATAACTCTCATTCATGCTTTATAAATATTGTTGAGGATCCATTACCCGATCATGTAACAAATTTAAAAACAGTATTAGGATTTTATATTCTACACCGAGGTTATAATGAATTTGACTTCATCTTATATAGTTTTTATCATATCATGAAAAAAAATCTTTCGAAATTATTTTATATTTTGTTTAAAAAAAATAAATGGTTATTCAAGTCATATATCACTCTTCATTTATCAATCCTTTAATAAAAACTTCTGCTGCATTAAGATCATCTGTGTTGGGTCTTCCTTTATTTATACCACCTATCAATTTTAACGGGCCCCACGCATCAAATGCTTTACATGAAAATTCACCTATAACTTTAAAGCCATGTAATGAAACTTTTCCTGCAAGTGCACTTGTATAATTTGGATTTCCCTTACCGCTGGTTGTGAATACAAAAGCTTTTCTACTTTTTACAGGAGGCAATTCATCTATGAATTCTAATAATTCTTTATTTGGTTTTCCATAGTATATTCCAGAACCAAAACCAATTAAATCATAATCCAAGATATTGTATCCGTCTACTTCATCATATTTCATGATATCTGCATCAATGGCAGCTGCAATGGTTTTTGCAATTTTCTCAGTATTTCCTCGGTGTACTGAGTTATATGTTATTAATACTTTCATTTTAGACACCTAAATTTCCTTTGATATAATTTTAATAAGCTGATTTATAACTTATTTTAGTTTAAATGATAATTTATTGACCATCATTTAAGAATAAAATTAAAAGTTTAATGGTTTCTTCAAGAACTTTTCATGTTTAATGAATCTGATTAAAACATCTTCAACAGGCCCTTCATCTTCAACAATTTTTTTACCAGCACTCTTCAGACCAGGTTTTGCTGTCATACCTATTTGCAGGCATATAACCACATCACAGTCGTCAACAACTTTTAAAGATTTTCCCCACTGATGTTTCTCTCCAGGTATCTTTTTAGATTCTCTCCTATCTAGAAATTCAGTTTCTTCACCATCAAATTCATATATGAGGAATTTCTGGGCCCTTCCAAAGTGTTCTGTAAACTTTTCATCGTCTGAAACTGCAACTGCTATTCTCATACTATTTCTCCACTTGTTTAGAATTTTTAACTCCAACAAAAATGGGTCTCTGACCTTCTCCACTTTCCCATTTTTTCTCTTTGAAATCAGCGTATATAAATGTTTTAAAACCTATTTTTTCCATTAGATCAGAAACATCATTTATTTTAAAAACACCTAATTCATGTTCATCAATATCAAAATCAAATTTACCATCATCTTTCACTAGGAAAACGAAGTTTGCATTGAAAATTCCATTTTTGAGCTGAGATTGACACATCCTTGCAATTTTAAGTTTGTCTTCAACAACAGTGTCAAGGCTGACAAGGCCTTCAATCCAGTTTTCAGTGTTGAAACTAAGATCATAGATTAAAATTCCACCATCTTTCATATGATTATAGAAATTTGTTAATGTAATATCCAGTTCTTTTAGATCCCTATTGTAATGTATAGCCGAGAATATACATATAATAACATCGAATTTTTTGCCAATGTTCAGATCCTTCATATTTCCTATGATAAAATCTGCTTCAGGAACCTTATCTTGTGCTATTTTAATCATATCCTCGTTTATATCCACACCAGTAACTTTAAAACTATTTTTTAAAATTTTTGCATGTGATCCTGTTCCACATGCCATATCCATAATTTCAAATCCTGAACTAGTTTTGTGTTTATTCACAGCCCAGTTAATGAATTCAGATTCTCCAGCATAGTCTACATTTTTATATATCTTGTCGTAGTACACTGCGAATTTTTTATAAAGTTGACCTTCTGCCATATTAAAAAACCCAATTTTTTTAAGTTAATATAATTTTGATTATATTTTAAGCTATTTTGATGATGAGATTCGCAACATTTTCCCCGAATCTTCTTATGGTTTGCATTCCCTCTTCGTCTTGGATAGCTTCTCCTTTTTCCCTTCCAAATACTATATTCCAATATGTTGAACCCGGAATGATCATGTCGTTTATCAAATAAAACATCAGAAGCTCTTGTATTGTGGCTGTTTGCCCTCCGCGCCTGGCAACTGCAATTGGTCCTCCAACCTTCCAAGAGAGGAATCCATCGGTATTCATTGAAACATATCCAATTCTTTGAAGTGCCGACATTAAGTCTCCTCGGGCTGTTCCGAAGTATACTGGAGTACCAACTATGAAACCCTTTGATTCCCTTATTTTTTCGATGATTTCGTTTAGACCATCATCTATATGGCATCTATGGAGTTTAGCACATGCCCCACATGCCTTGCATGACTCAATATTTTTCCCTCTTAAATAAATTGTTTCAGTAGTCAAGCCATGGTTTTCTATAATTTGAGCACATTCTGACAATACTTCAGCGGTATTTCCATTTTTACGTGGACTTGCACATATAAAAAGAACTTTTTCCATTCTATTACCCTCCCTAGAGATAATTCCTTTATAATTTTTGATAAAATTTTTCTTGAATAATATAGTTTAATCAACAAAATAAATAAAGTTAAAGTTCATTGTATTTTTTAATAAATTTTAGCCACATAACTAAATGAAAAAAGGTTTATTTATTCGATAAACTAGCTCAGAATATGGTTTATAATTTATATTATGATAATTACCAATAATATATTATTCAATATTAAAGAGGGGCAATAGATTGAAATTTTTACACTCTGACAAACATTTCAAACCATTTTTGTTTCATATACTTAAAATTCTCCTTGCATTACTAATTATACAGATATTAAGGGCAGTATGCATGCTGGGACTTTGGTATGCTTTAAAACCAGGAGAAAATCTAGCACTTTTCCAAGCGCTTAATGGAATTTCTTTCATAATTGTTGGAGTTGTACTGTTACTATGGTTTAGGCCATCACTAAAGGAATTAAGTCTTGACTGGGAGGATATAAGTTTAAGAACAAGAATCATGTATATTTTAGGGGGTTTAATTTTAGTTACACTCATTTTACTCCCAATTTTACTGGGATTTGAGCTTGATGTAATTGTAATGGGCTTTGTTTTTGGAATAATAGTACCTGTGTTTGAAGAACTACTTTTCAGAGGTTATATATGGAATAAAATTGAGGGTTACTACAATATTAATTCAGATCCAAATGCATTGTTCGTTCGAAGGAGAGGACTAATAACCTTAATAACTGTTACATTACTTTTCGGGATATGGCACCTTGGATATGTTGATGTTTTCTTGATAAACCCTAGGATTAGCCATGAAAACTTTTCTTTAACTACAATGCTGATAGCAAAAGTAGGATTGGGCTTATTTTTAGGTATGATACTGGGATATGTTAGATTTAAAACTGGAAAAGTTTATGCTTCGTTTCTTCTACATGGATTCTGGAATACATTTGCACCTTAAAGAGAATTAGTAAAATAAGAATATCACTATTTTAATAAATGCATTCTCTTACCCTATTAATTCATGGAATAAAATATTTTATGTCGTTATTATATCAACAACAAAATATAGGCTAAATATTGATATTTCCAAGGCAGGGAAATAAGTTTATTTAGATAAAATTTAAAAACTTTTTTCTTTGATTCCTATCTTTTCTTGTAACATACTGCGAGTCCGCCTTCTGATGTTTCCCTATAATGTCTTTTCAAGTCTCTTCCAGTTTGTGCCATTGTTTCTACAACTTCATCGAATGATACCATATGCCTTCCATCAGAAAGTAGTGCAAATGAAGCACAGTCCATGGCACTTACAGCTGCAATTGCATTTCTTTCAATACATGGAATTTGAACCAATCCCATAATTGGATCGCAGGTAAGCCCTAAATGATGTTCCATTCCCATTTCAGCAGCGTATTCGATCTGGTGAGGGGTTCCTCCCATAAGTTGAGCAGCAGCTCCTGCAGCCATTGCACATGCAGTACCTATTTCACCTTGACATCCCACTTATGCTCCAGATATTGAAGCACGACTTTTAACAACACTCCCAATCATACCCGCTGTTGCAATAGCTCTTAATAATTTTTCATTGCTTACATCATAATAATCTTGAATAAAAAATAGCACAGCAGGAAGCACTCCCGCAGATCCGCATGTAGGTGCGGTTACAATTAGATTTCCACTTGCATTTTCTTCTGCAACTCCAAGTGCATATGAAAAAAGAGTTCCAGTTTCTTTAAGGAATTTATGGGTTTGCATAGCTTTTATGTAATATTGGGATGCCTTTCTTCTTAGATTAAGGCCTCCGGGAAGTACTCCTTCCTTTTCAATACCGCGTTCTATTGATTTTTTCATCACTTCAAGAATTTCACCCATGAAATTCCAAATTTCTTCCCCTTCATAATCTTCAACATAATTCCATAAAGATTTACCATCATCTTCACACATTTTAAGCAGTTCTGTCATTTTAATTAAGGGATATACATTATTAGGGGTATTTTCATCGCATATATCCCTCAGAGCTCCCCCTCCTACACTGTAAACTGTCCATTCTTTTAAAATTTTTCCATTTTCATTGTATGCTTCAAATATCATACCATTAGGATGTAATGGGAGTTCTTTTTCTTTTTTCCATACAATTTCACATGGTACTGGATTGAAAATAGTTTTTATCACATGATCGGTTAGATGGCCCTTTCCAGTTGCTGCGAGACTTCCATAAAGAATAACCCTGTATTTGTAAGCATCACGTGTTTTCTCTTTAAATATTATTGCTGCATTAGATGGACCTATAGTATGGCTGCTTGAGGGACCAAGACCTATTCTGTAAAGTTCTTTTAGAGATTTCATGTTTAATCCTTGTATAATTTTTATTAAATTTCTCCATCTTGTCCCCCTCCCATTTTTTTGAAGAAAATTTTTATTACTTTATTTAAATATTTGATGATAATTAGCTTTCATTTAATAATAGGTTTTCCTTTTTTCCATTTTTTGCTTATTAAGATGCATTATTAATAACAACTTTGTTAAAAAAAGTTTGCAGGAATAAAATGGACAAAATATTGGTCTTATAAAAAAAAGAAGAACTGAACGATATAAAAAAGTTGATGTAAATTTATAAAAGTTTAAGATGGTTTAATTACAATGTTTTAGGAGAATATGATTCATTGTTACATGAGCTGATTCCATGTCCATTTTCGCTTTCCTGAATCTCTCCCATCTTCTCGAGAACTGCTCGTGGGTCAACCTTTGTATTGATACATCCGTCCTTAAGAAGAGGAACACCTTGGCATGAAAATTTAGAGAGTTTCATCATGGCCAGATTCAGATCTTGATAGCATGCAACTCCAAGAACTGCTTTAAAATTGTTTTTCTCAAGTATCTTTTTCAAGAATGTTGATCCGGGTATTATAAATACTTTGAATCCTTTATCTTCTGCTTTATTTTTGAGGACCCCTATAACACATCTATTACAATCTTTACAGACAAGTCCAGAGGCTTCTAATTTAGCTTCACAGTCTGCGTGTCTTAAGCAGTGTGGGAGAACCAGTATTTTATCTTGTGATTCTATTTTTTTGAAGAACTTTTCATTAACTTTATTCCTTACCTCAACCCCAATCTGATCAACTATCTTGGCATCCACTCCAACATTTTCAGAGAACTTTTTAAAGAGTCCGTAGAACATATCAATGGTAAAGAGTAAAAGCCTTGGAAAAACCAGTTTATCCTCTTTAATTAAAAGCTTTCCAAGGATGAGTGTCACAGAAAGCAGTGTAAGCATTGTTAAAACTAGAACAAAGACTATTTGACCGAATATCTGATAAAATTCATAAAACGCCATACTATGAGTTTAGTTTATACTACTATATTAAGGTAATTACAAAAAAATTAAAGAGCTAATAATAAGCCATTAGAGGAATTTTAACAGAATAAAAGAGGGCTATTGATCTAACTTTTCAATTCTAAAATCATTAATAACCCCATCTATTTCAACACCATCTTGAACTGCATTTATATCTAAACCAGAGAGGTCTTGACATGCACATAGAATGTCCTGTTCAGGGTGGGTTCCAGCCTGTATATTACAGTCTAATCGTATATGATCTCCACATGCAACAACCATTTTAAGCCTTTTTGAAGTTGGATGGTTTTCAGGAAGCACTATAATAGGGGATGAAAATTCTTTTAAGAGGAATATCATAGATTTTATTCCTTTTTCTGCAATATTACCAGTACTGAATGTGGATACTGCTATTAGATCATCCTTCTCAAGAAAAACAACGATTTCTTCCTTTTCAGGGGTTCCTATAAATATTTGCATGTCTCGGCCAGTTTTTGCGAGGCCAATTTCTCCAGATTTTCCAATTAAAAACAATATTTCATCAGGGCTTAATCCAATTCTTTGACGTTCTCTGACTGACATGAAGGACATACAACTCTTTTTCCTATGCCTTTAAATTCATTTCCACAATCCAAACATCTATAACGTTTGGTTTTTAGTTTTTTCATTTTAATGTCGGCCATTGGCCCTCCAACTGTGCACATATGATCACCAAATTGAAGTATGTTTTGTGGGTTATTTATTATTTGTTATTGAAGTTTAGTTGAGCTAGTTGATATAACGGTTGTAACTACAATGTATTTATTCTCTAAATTCCATATAAACAATCGAATAGGATTATTAAAAAAATTAAATCAGGAAATACACACTTCTAATAAATGGTGAGACTATTGAAAAACCTTATTTTTCCATTTTCAGCAATTGTAGGTCAGGAAGACGTGAAAAAATCTCTTATATTGAATGCCATCAACCCGAGTATTGGTGGGGTTCTTATAAAAGGGGACAAAGGAACAGGTAAAACAACTGCAGTTCGTCCATTGGCAGATCTTTTGCCGCCACTTAAAGTTGTTAAAGGCTGTCCATTTAATTGCGATCCTGATGATCAAGATTCATTATGCGATTCATGCAAATCCGAAGATTTTGAGGTAGAAACTAAGAGTATGAAGGTTGTTGAACTACCCTTGGGATCAACTGAAGACAGAGTTGTTGGATCAATTAACATAGAAAAAGCTTTAAAAGAAGGATTAAAAGCATTGGAACCAGGAATACTGGCAGATGCAAACAGGAACATACTTTACGTTGATGAAATTAACTTACTCGACGATAATCTCGTTGATGTATTGTTAGATGCAGCAGCATATGGAGTTAATATTGTTGAAAGGGAAGGAATTTCTTTTGTACATCCTTCCAACTTCATGCTTGTAGGTACAATGAACCCTGCAGAAGGCGAACTAAGACCTCAACTTTCAGACCGTATAGGTTTACACATATCTGTACACAGCATTATGGATTTGGAGGAAAGGGTTAAAATAATGGAAAGGCGTGAAGAATTTGAGCGTGATCCAACAGCATTCAAAGCTAAGTACAAGGATCAACAAGATAAAATCCTAGAAAATATTGTAACTGCACGGAAAATACTCAAAAAAGTAAATGTTTCAAGGGATTTGATGGAAGTTATAGCATACTTATGCATGGAGATGGGTGTTGATGGTCATAGGGCAGACATTGCAATTTTAAAAGCTTCAAAAACAATTGCAGCCTATAATTTCTTGGAAGAAGTTAACCTTGAGCATGTTGAAGAAGCAGCACTATTGGTACTCGGGGAAAGATTCAACAGAACATCTCAGAATAGAAATAAAATCAATCAGATGGTACAGAAAGCTCAGGAAGATATTTCTAAGAAAAAAAAAGAAAATCATAGGGGCAACACTCAAGATCAAGGACAGAATCAAGGAAAAAAAGATCAGCAGGATAATGGATCTAAACAGGAAAATCCTCAAGAAAAACAAGAAAATAGCAATAACGAAAAACAGGAAGATTCAAATAGAAATGAAAAGTTTGAACAGCCAAATTCCAATGTAAATGTTACAGGGCAAGGATCTCAAGATAATGAAAATTCTGATAATACAGAACAGGATAAAAAATTCAAACCAATTGGAAAAGAAAATGATATAACTGTTAGTGAAGAGGGGCTCGATATAAAAAAACTGCTTAAAATCAAGGGTAAAAAAAAGAAGAAACTCTACGGTAAAAGAGTAGACTCAACAACGCAAAAGGGTAAATACGTAAAAAGCAGATTATCCAAAGATTTAAAAAATGATATTGCGGTTGATGCAACCTTAAGAGCCGCTGCAATAAGCTCTGAGGGAAGTATAAAAGTTAAAAGTGAACATATTCGGCATAAAGTAAGAAAACATGGTGCAAAAGCTTCAATTGCCATAGTTGTCGATATAAGTGGGTCAATGTTCTCTGAAAAAAAATCTGAAAGAGTTAAAGATATTTTGATTAATGTTATTGAAGATGCAGGTAGACAAGGGGACAAAATAAGCGTTGTTGGATTTAAAGGCAGAGAAGCCATGGTTATAATTCCAACGACCAAGAGAGCAACCTCATTTAGGGAACAGATTGATAATATAAAGATTGGCGGTACAACGCCTCTTGCATCAGGAATGAAAAAAGGATTTGAAATACTAAAAAAGGAAAGATTCAAGAAGGAATACGTTCCCATGATGTTAATACTTACCGATGGCATGCCAAACGTAGCTGTAGACGAGAATCCAACTAAAGATGCTCTGAAAATTGCAGGAGAACTCAAAGATAATGAAATACACACACTTATAGTGAATTTTGAACAGACAGCTAAACATGGAAGGGATATGAATATGGAACTAGCAATAGCTTCAAGTGGCAGATATTATGATCTTGAGGAACTTAAAAGTCCAGGTTGTGCAGTATCAATGATATTAAATAATGAAAGAAATGATCTGTAAGATTCACAACAATAGGGAAGTACCAAAAGATTTTTGTAACGAGGAAACATATATGTCAAAAATAAATATTGGTAAGAATGTTTTTACACAGACAATGCCCGTAACTTTGATTGGAAGTAAAGTTGAGGGTAAAACTAATTTTATGACTTTAGCTTGGGTAACACGTGTTAATTCAAACCCTCCACTTTTTGGAGTTGCAATTAATAAAGTTCACCATAGTTCTAAAGATATAATAGAAAATAAAACATTCAGTATAAATTTCCCCTCTGAAGACCTTCTCATTGAAACAGATTACTGTGGACTGGTTTCAGGAAGAAAAACAGATAAATCAGATAAATCAGATATCTTCAATGTTTTCTATGGGGAATTGGAAACAGCTCCAATGATAACGGAGTGTGCGGTGTCAATAGAGTGTAAGCTTTTTGATGTAGTTGAACTTCCAACCAACAATCTATTCATCGGAGAAGCTGTGGCAGCATATTCTGAAGAACAATATTTAACAGATAATAAGTTGGATATTAAAAAAATAAACCCATTAATCTTAACCATGCCAGACAATAACTATTGGAAAGTGGGGGATCATGCAGGAAATGCTTGGAATGCTGGAAAGAATTTTAAGCAATGATCGATTGCAATGATTTTTATAGTGGAAAGTATAAGGTAGAGATGTAAAACAATGAAAGTGACAGTGTACCATGCAGAACAGTGCGACCCAAAGAAATGCACAACAGTGAAACTTCAAAGACAAGGCAAGATTGAAGTGGTTCCTAAACTAAACAAGTTACCTAGAGGTGCTATAGTTCTGGATCCCTTTTCTGAAAAGTCCATGTCACCTGAAGACAGGGAAATCGTTGAAAAAAACGGTATTGTAGGTCTTGATTGCTCATGGAACAGGATACAAAAGTCTAGCATAATGTTCAAGGGCAAAAAATATCATAGGTCTCTTCCTTTTCTTGTTGCAGCTAATCCAACCAACTATGGAAAGCCATGCAAACTCTCAACTGCAGAGGCTATTGCAGCAACTTTTTATATAGTGGGGCTTAAAGATAATGCTGTTGAAATAATGTCCCAGTTCAAGTGGGGACCTCATTTTCTAACACTCAATCATGAGTTATTAGAAGCATATTCCCGTGCTAAAACAAGTGCGGAAGTTGTAAAGATTCAAAATAGATTTATAGGAGGCTAAAAATGGCTAGATTTGAAGAAGCAGAAAATAGACTGTTCAAGATTAAGATTTGCCTTAAATGTAACGCAAGAAACCCTCCAACCGCTAAAACATGCAGAAAATGCGGTTACAAGGGCTTAAGATACAAGGCTAAAGAACCGAGAGGTTAAACAAATTCCATATTATTAACTGGAGGTATTTAACTCCTCCATGTTAAATATATGACTTCAATTTAGTTTATTATATGATTAAATGTTGGTTTTTTAAATTTTAATAATATTTTTTGTTAACAAAATAATTTAAACTAGAGTGATTTAGATGAACGTTGAAAACTACATCAGACAAACTCTAAAGGATCACAAGATACATCTTACCCTTCTTGATCCCGAGGAGCAGAGACCTGAAGAGGCAGTATTGATCGCAAAAGAAGCTGTTTCTGGAGGTACTGATGGGATAATGTTGGGAGGTTCAACAACAGATTCAGCAGAGCTTGATGCAACAGCAAAAGCTCTTAAAGAAAATGTTGACGTACCAATAATACTTTTTCCAGGTAATATAAGTGGTGTTAGCCAATATGCTGATGCCATATTTTTCATGAGCCTTTTAAACTCAAGCAATCCCTATTGGATAACCGGAGCCCAGGCATTGGGTGCTCCAATCATAAAGAAAATGGGAATTGAAACTATATCTATGGGATATTTGGTTGTTGAACCTGGAGGCACAGTTGGATGGGTAGGAGATGCAAAACTTATACCTAGAATCAAACCAGATTTAGCAGCAGCTTATGCAATAGCTGCAGAATTTATGGGCATGAAACTCCTTTACCTTGAAGCAGGATCAGGGGCAAATCAACATATTCCTGAAAAAATGATACAATCTGTAAAAAAATCTACAGGCAGCATTGTTATTGTTGGCGGAGGAATTAGAACTGGCGAAGATGCTGCTAATGTTGCAGCAGCAGGTGCTGATATATTAGTAACTGGAACAATTGTAGAAAAAAGCTCCAATATCAAAGACAAAATAAAAGAATTAGTTGATGGAATCAGATCAGCTAAAGATTGAAATTATAAATTAACCCATTCTCATTTTTTAAAATTCTATTCTGTCAGTAACTAGCCTTTATATTTTTTTTGCTCCAATTAACATTTAAGAGAAATATCTTAAATGTAAATGGATACTTCACGTTGTTATAAGATAAAAAATATATTTGTGTTCACACAACTTAATGTTAGAGGTGAGATTAATGAGTAGTTGTGAAATAAACGGGTATGAAGAGTTATCACAAAAATTTAAAGATAAACTTGGCTTGGAAAAATCTCCAGTTGCAGTTAAACTAGTTTTAAATGAAGATGACATTCCTGGGGGTATTCCAAAGATTGAAGAAAAAGTCCGGCATTGTGAAATGATACAGAAAGCATCACAAGGCGATATATTCTATGCTACCGCTGAAGAACAGGCCTGTAAAGGTGGGGCAGGAGCAATAGGGCTTATGGAACCCCCTGAAAAAGTTAATTCTGGTGAGATGTATTATTCTTTAGGAAGATTTTCTAGTTTGGGTTCAGCTAAAAGAACAGTTGATGCCATCCCAAAAATAGAACCCATAATGAAGGCAATAGCATATTCACCACTGGAAAAAACTCCATTTGACCCGGATGTTGTAGTTATAATTTGTAACCCTCAACAAGCAATGCAACTTGCTCAAGCAATGGTCTATACTCTTGGGGGTCGTTTTGAAGCAGACTTTGCAGGAATACAATCGATATGTGGAGACGCAGTTGCAGGACCATACACAACCAAGAGACCCAACATAACATTGGGGTGTAGTGGGTCAAGGAAATTTGCAGACATCAAATCTGACGAAGTAATTGTTGGAATGAACGGTGAAAATATAGGCTGTATTGTCAATGCTCTTGAAGCATTATAATTAAATAAAAAAAAATTTTGAATTAACATTCTAATTTTTTTTTATTTGGTTTAATTTATTATTCTTTTAATTAAAAACTCCTATTTAACGAGTTTTTCAGAAAATTATAATATTTGTCAATGACAGATATATTACTACAAAACCTTAGAGGTGAAAATTATGTCTGAAGAAAAACAGGTTTTCGAAGTGCTTGATGAGGTTAAAAATTTAGAAGAGATCATTACTAAATATGTAGAAAAGGGAGAAATGGACAACAAGTTGGTTGCAAACTGGACATTTGATACACTTAAACTCGTTGGAAAAATGGGTAAATTGATTGAAGAACTTGAAGATAGATTAGATTTATTAGAAGAAGAATTAGAGAAAAAGAAATTCTAATTGATAATATAAATCAAACATATATTTTTCTTAATTTTTTATTTAATAAAATTATAGACATAAAAAGAGCAAAATAGCTATTCGTTTTCCTGTAAACTAAATGAAAAAAGAAAAAATTAGAGAGATTTTACTCTCTTAAACCCACATTATACAGTTACTGTTTTAAATTTGGTTGTGTATGCTGTTGCTAGTCCTTTTCCTGTTAGATCTGTGATGCTGTTGGAGTGTATGATAATTGTGTAAGTGGTTCCTTTTGCTAATGCTGAGGTAGGTGTTATACTAAGTGTTTTACCGCTTATTGTTTTTTTGAATGCTATTGTTTTCCCACTGGAAGTTTTAAGTTCTATCCAGCACTTTGTCCCAAATTTAATTGCTTCGCTGAAGTTGATTTTGATTATTTTGTTGGTTGGAATATTCACTGCATTGTTGACAGGATTTGTGCTGGTTACTGTTGGTGCAGTATTTACTGGAGTTTTGGAGAGTGCGGAGGTTGTTGTAGTAACTGTTTTAAAGGAGGTGTTGTACTGTGTTATTAAACCATTTCCTGCCAAATCAGTTATACAATTTGGATTTAATATTAGATTGTATGTTACGCCTTTTAGAAGCCAGGTGTTATGATATATGATTAATGTTTTGAGATCTGTTGTGATACCGAATGTTATTGGTACTTCTGCTCCATTATAAGGTCTTATTAGTTTTATTAATAATTTATCGGGGTTTTGTATTGCTCTGTCGAATGTAACTGTTATCACTTTGTCTATTGGAAAATTTATAGCAGTATTTACAGGGTTGGTGCTGGTTACTGTTGGTGAGGTTACAGTGAAACTAGTTGTGAATATCGATGTTAATCCTTTATTGTTCATGTCTAAAATGCTGTTTATTGGTAATGATAAGGTGTATGTTTCTGGAGTTAGGTTACTAATAGGGGTAATGGTTAAAATGTTTCCATTGATTGTTTTTGTTATTGGTATTTTGGTGCTTGCACTGTTCAATAAAGTTATTAATGCGTAATTAGGGCCTGTTTTTATTGGTATATTGAATGTTATTGTGATCGGTTGGTTTCCTACAACGTTATTTGCATTATTAACAGGATTTGTACTTACTACGTTTATTGGTACAACTGTGTTAAATACAAGAGTATATTCATTACCAATATTACCGGCAAGGTCTTCGATTGCATCAACTGGTATGAATAATATGTATTTAGTTGACTTTAGAAGGTTAGTTGGAGTAATTACTAGGGTGTTCATTACTATTTGAATATTAGACAACGGAACATTTACTCCGTTAAGTGTAATACTACTTAATCCTCCTCCTATGTCAAAATTACTTCCGGGTTGTATCTGTTCGTTATATACTAATTTAATTATTTTGTTTAATTGTACATTCGATGAATTATTTACAGGATCTGTGCTGCCTACAGTTGGTGGCGATGTATCAAACAAGTTATCGATTTTCGATATGAATGCATCATCTGTGTACTGTAAATTATCTACAGTAGCAGTTTGATAAGCGCCTGATGTAGTTGGATAATCATTTGACCAAGTATTTCCTACAAGAAATACGTTTCCAATGGTATCTATTGCGAGAGCTTCACCATAATCTGCATTAACTCCTCCCAGGATTGTGGTTTCAACTTTTTCCTGTGCAGTCATAACATTTGTGAATGCTGTGAAGAAAACATCTTCCATACCATGAGCTGTGGTATCACCACTTGGTAGTTCATTTGGGAAGCTTTTGGTTGAATTGGTTGTACCTATGATACCAATATTTCCCTGATCTGATACAATTACTCCGTTGGCAACATCTATACCATTTCCTCCTAAATAAGTGCTGCTCAATATATTTTGTATCTGTTTATCCATTATTACAACAAAACCATCTTCTTGTCCATTGTTTTGGCGTTGTTTAGCTCCAAGAGTAGTGTACATGTCAGATGACCATGTTCCCCCTACAACATAAACTCTACCTAGTGGATCTACTGCAATGCTATTTCCAATATCTCGAGCTGATCCTCCAAGCAATGCTACTCCCTCAATATTTTCGAGATATTGCTTAGATAGTTTTACAATGAACGCATCATAATCTCCTTTGGAGTTTTGGAATCCATTATCGGGATATACGTTGGTATTAGTTACTGCAGGGAAATCATTTGCATTGGTGGCGCCGGTTACATAGATATAATTTGATTGATCTACTGCAAGACTAGTTCCATAACTTGTTCCAGATCCTCCAAATACCACTCCTGATCTTAGGAAGTCAAGATTGTTATCTAATTTTGAAACAAATACATCACCATTTCCAACATAGGAATTTTGAGCTAATGGTTCATTGAATGATGAATATCGAATGGGGAAACTTGTTACAGGATTATTTTTACTATCTGTACCATTGTATGAAAATGTTTGTCCGGTTATGTAAATGTTATTGGATGCATCAACAATAATTGCATTAGCCATGTCTGCGCGGTTTCCACCGAAAAAGGTGCTTGATTCTAACGTAGTGAGGTCATTACTCAATTTTGAAATAAAGACATCACCTGCTCCAGTTTCCCAAGGCACTGTAAATGCAGTATTTGGATAATTTTGGGAATAGGTTGTACCAGTTATAAATACATTGCATTCAGATTGTCCTTGGTTATCTAATGCGATGCCTGTAGCTTTGTCACTGTAATTTCCACCTATAAAAGTACTGGAAATTAATGTTGTAAGTGTACTGTCAAATTTTGATACGAATGCATCCCATTCAGCACTTTTAATTGTGGTTTGGTATCCTCCGGGAATGATAGGGAAATCATAAGAACCAGTATACCCAGTTACATACACATTTCCTGCTTTGTCTACTGCAACGCCCTGTGCATTATCATAACTGTTTCCACTGAGGAATGTGCTGGATAATAAAGGATCTATGATTAGTTTGTAGTTTTTGTTGTATGCACCGGTTTTGTATCCGTAGCTTAAATTGTTGATTACATATGAAACAGACACATTGACTCTTTTACCATTAATTATTTGGTAAGCTATTGGTTTGGTAAGTTTTAATGCACTTAAACCGTTTAGTATTTCCAGTTCGCCATTTTTATTAATTTTAAGTCCTTTAGAACCGCTGACTGTTACCCATATGCTACTAGGGCTTCCAATCTTTCCAATGGAATAAATTTTTTCAATATTTTTACCATGGGCTTTTAGATAGAGATCAATTCCATCGTATAAATTTGAATATTTCACCTTGGAATAGGTAGCTAAATTCTTCTGTACACTTTTACCTTTGTAGTAGCTAACCTTGGTTTTGGATCGATCATACCCTTTTACATCAACATTATTGGAATTTACAAATTTTTCACTAACAACCCATCCCTTTTTATCTTTGGACAAAGTATAGACAATTCCATTATCTTTAACATATACATTTCCAATAAATGTGTTAGCAGAATATTTTACATTTTTATCGGATATTTGTCCGTGATTCTCCACAAAAGGAATATTTACGGTTGTGAATTTTTTATCATTTAAACTTACTTTTTTATTGGTACTTGCTGCACTGGCTGCTCCCATAAAAAGAAAGAATATCATTATTACCAATACAATCAGGCCTTTTTTTCTCAAATTCAAAATTTTCCCCCCTAACAATTTTCAGTCTAAAAATTTTTTAAAACTAATTTATTGCTTATTTTGAATTCAACCCCCCTTCCTATTGTATAAATTGAAATAATTTATTACTAATTTCCTATTTTCATCTTTTGTATTATTAAGTTTTTCTATGTGAATCAATTTAATTAATTGGGGTTTTTTTTAATCTATAACGTATAATCCAATTTAATAGAATCCTTTAAAAATAGATTAATCATTTTAATTTGAAAGTGTTTACCATTAACGTTTTAATAGTATATCTGAGGTATATTACAATTCTTATCTTGGTTTAAAATTAAATTTATAATCCTGCAGATACATTAATTTTAAAAATAGGTTTATTATAAAATAAGATTTAAATTGTATATTTAAAATTAAAATAAAACTAAAAATTATCTTTAACATGAATATAATCTTCATATCTGTTGATATTTAGAAGTTCAAGGTTGTTAGTAGCGGGAGTTCCATAAAAAACAACTCCTTCTGCTATCATTTTTCTTAAAATTGGATTTAAATTGTCTTTATGATCTAATAAATATTTCAAAAGCAGTTTAGTATGACATACAAATGGCATTCCAAGGCCTTCTGCAGATTCAAGATAACCATCTTTCTTCCGTGCTAATATTGACACTATATTTTCAGGATTTTCATATTGTAATGCTTTTGCTATGATTTTTTTTAAAGTTTTACTCGTGACTGTTGGTTGGTCTGCTGCTACACAGAGACATAAACTAGGTTTAACATTTTGAACTCCATTAAGTAATGTTTGTGATAGTTCAACATTATAATCCGGATTTTCAATTACTTTTACTTGTTTATAACTAAATTCCTTTAAAACAGCAGATATTTCATTGCTAAAATGGCCTAAAACTACTGTACACTCATCAACTCCAGATTTGAGTACGTTTTCAATGGTGTGTATAATAACAGGTTTTCCATTAAGGTCCATAAGCAGTTTATGATTAATATCCATACCTCTAGACTCAAGATCTTCTATCATCCTTCTGTTTTTTCCTGCTGCTGTTATAACTGCGGAAACCATAATGATCACTCTCTAAGCTAAAACTATTCTGGCACTTAATATTAATGGAATTTTATTATAAGAATTTAATACAGATTATGGAATGTTTTAATATATAAAAAAACTATTTTGAGAAAAAAAATTAAAAAAGGGTTTAAGGTGTGTACTGTATGGCCTGAGCAAATATCGGCATTCCCACACCATTCCCTGATGTCCACATAACAATTTTTAATGGATATGGTGTTGGATTGTATACTTTTATTCCTGTTGAAGGATTAGCATCAAGTGAAACTGAGAAATATCCGCTATCCATGCCAGATGGTAGTGGGCATCCTGCCTCCATTACTGCGGCTCTTAAAGCCCTTCCAGGTGGACATGTACCATGTGAAGGATAACCTCCTTCTTCTGGATCATAAACTCCTACGAAGGTAACAGTATCTTTCCCGGATGCAGACGTGTGTGGTGGAACAATGGTGTTATTCCAGGCTTTAACAAATGTCTTGGCGTTTTCTGCACGCAGATTATTATCATACTCTGCATATCCATCAAGCGCACTGTTAGCTGACCCTAAAACATTCTGATTGGTGGCGCTGTTATATACCATTACAGGAGCTCCTGAAGGATATTCTGACATATATTTCACTGTGTCATTGCCGAAGAAGTTTACTATATTGCTAGGAGGTACGGAATTTCTGCCATCACTGAAGGATGAAAGTGAGAAATCCAGTCCAATTTGATCCCCAACATCCGAGTCGTTGTACCAGGCTTTAAGATCTTTATCTGTAACATATGCTGATGGAACTGTATCATTACTTATATCTGCAGCTGCAACTGTTTTTACAGTTTTATTTTGAGTTTTAATATCTATACCTTTATCTGTTTTTACAGCTACAGTGTAAGGTGTTTTATAACCCCATACAAATGTTTCAGGAGGATTTACAACAAGCTTTGATCCATTTACACTAACCATTCCAGGACCATTGAATCCGCTTGCATCACCATATCGTGATACATTCCCTCCTGTGATCTTGACTATAGGTGTTTCAACAGATCCAGTTGTAATCGCAGTAAAAAAGTCTGCGAATTGATTACTTTTTAGATCTTCGATGAGATATTCTGGATGGTAAATAACTGGAACCTTACGAATTTTTGAACTGTCAACAACTTGTTGTCCACTAAGAACAGTCTCCCCTATACTAACCGCTGCAATTTCTGCAGGATTTTGAGCAGGAACGTATCCATCTACACTTTTTCCAAATGTAAATAATGCAACAGCAAAAATAACTAATATTAAAATTATAAATATAGGATTTTTCAGGATATTTACCAGAATAAACCCCTCCTCTCACTCATCATTTATCTTTCTCTCCTATCAATCCCATCCCAAATGTATATTATAAAAATAGATTTTATACTAAAAAGTATTTATAGTATGTGATTATGGGTTAGATAAGAGTAAAAAAGGGTTAGTACATATAAAATTATTAACTTCTCCTATGATTATTATTACAATTAGAAAGTTCAAATAATGCCTTTTGGAGGCACATAATCTTTTTTTGACCATTTCCACCTATAAAAATGTTTTTATATTTGGCTGTACACTTCACTGTTAAGTCCACAATATCTGTAACTTTTGTTACTATACAAACTTCACCTTCGTAGCCTTCATCTCTTAATATTTTAAGAGCATTATTGGTGGTGTTGTCTAATCCGGGGAATAATACCACAAGTGAAGGGTTTGCATTTGAAACTTCTTTCAATATATTGTAACGACATATTTCACCTTTTCTTGGTGTGCCCACCATTATAACATCCATATGGGCTTCGCTAAAAACAGCAGCAGCTGCATCAGGATTATCAGTTTTTCCAATTATGATCTGAGCTCCTTTGTAACTAATAGTTGTTGTTCTTCCCTCAACTATAATAAAATTGCTTAAAACATCTTCTATCAGTTTTGTGGGTATTTTCAAAATTTCAGCAACTTTAGAAGCTCCTGAAGCATTGTCCCTGTTAAAAACTCCAAATAATTTCAGTTTTCCAGTGTAAGGGCCGAAGAAAAAGGTTTCATTTGCACAATCTGCACAGCTTTTGAGTAAAATATCATTCTCATTTAAAAAAGCTTGTTTTTTACCATTTAAAAACTTGCAAACAGATTTTCTGTAGTTTTCTAGAGTTAAATGGTGGTCCATGTGGTCTGATCCCATATTGGTTACCAGGACCATATCAAAGTCAAAGACATGGGATGCAAAATCAAGTGTCATATCACATACTTCAACAAGAATGATATCATATTCTCTTTTTGAAGCTTCAAGTATAACTTTAGTGTATCCTTCAAAGCCTCCACCGGCATTTCCACCTAAAAGTACCTTTAAACCAGATTTTTCCAGTATGTCCCTTAACATGTAACATGTAGTTGTTTTTCCATTGGTTCCAGTTACACCAATTGTTAAAACAGATTTATGGGCTGTTAAAATATCTGAAAGCATTTTATGATCCGATATTATTTCTTTAGCAATTTTTTTACCCCATAAACTCGGACTAACAACAACTGCATCTGCAGAATTTATCTTTCCATAATCATGAAATCCAAGATCAAATTCTAAATTTGCATTTCCAAATTCATTTATTACAATATTTTCATTTAGATCAGAAGCGTAAACCTGATGTCCATAATCAAGGAGAGCTTTAACAGCATTTTTACCTTCCATTCCCAGTCCAAGAACAGCTACTTTCATTTTATTACCGTTTTATAATGATTTTTATATGAAATTTAAGAATATTTTAATAATTAAATATACATTTGATAAATAGGATTTAATAATACATGGATTATCCATACTTATTTTTATCTATCTGTTTTTACAATAGATATAACAAAGGTAATTAGATTATTGAAAATGAGTTATCATCCAATAAAATTTGAATCTAATTTCAAAATATTGAACTTATCATGGTGGCATAATGAAAAATTTATCAAAGGAAATAGTACAAAGAATTGAAAAAATTTCAAGACCAGTAAAGATAATGCATGTTTGCGGATCACACGAACACACTATAATGCAGCATGGAATAAGAACACTAATACCAAAAGAGGTTGAAATAGTTGCAGGACCAGGATGTCCTGTTTGTTGTGTGCCTTCAAGGGAAGTTGATGAATGCCTCTACCTAGCAAGGGAAGGGGTTACAATTGCTACCTTTGGTGATATGTTAAGGGTTCCCGGAACAAAAGGTTCTCTTGCAGATGCCAAGGCAGATGGTGCAGATGTCAGAATAGTATATGGCGTTAACAATGCAGTTGAAATGGCACAAAATACAGACAATGAAGTTGTTTTCATGGCCGCCGGATTTGAAACCACAGCACCAACAACAGCAGCTGAACTTGTAAACGGACCTCCAGAAAACTTTTCAGTTTTATCGAGCCACAGACTTATTCCACCGGCACTCAAATTTCTGATAGAATCAGGGGAAGTAAACCTCAATGCACTAATTGAACCCGGGCATGTTTCAACAATAATCGGAACAAAACCCTACGAACCATTTTCAGAGAAATATGGTATTCCCCAAGTTGTTGCTGGTTTCAACCCATTCGATGTACTCATAGCAATCTATATGGTTTTAAAACAGTTTAAAGATGGCAAAGCTGAGGTTCAAAATGAATACAAACGTGCTGTAAGAAAAGAAGGGAACATAAAGGCGCAGGAACTTCTTGAAGAGGTTTTCTACATAACAAGTAGGGAGTGGAGAGGATTTCCTGAAATTCCAAATTCTGTCTATGAAGTAAAGAAAGAATTCTCGGATTATAATGCTCGAGAAAAATTTGACATAGAAATAGGAGAATCTAAACCACTTGTAACTGGATGTATATGTGGTCCTATACTCCGAGGCGTTGCTAGACCAGAAGAATGTAAATTATTCAAAACAGAATGTAACCCAATGAACCCTGTAGGGGCTTGTATGGTCAGTAAAGAAGGAACTTGCAATATAGCTTACAGATACGGATCTTTTGATCCGTCAATGTAGAACTTCATTAGAACCCAATTTTATATTTAAAATACAGGTGAATGGATGATAAAAGCAGTAGCCCTTGATGTTGATGGTACTATCACAGATAAACGGCGAAGAGGATGTATAAGTGCCATAGAAACAATTTATAAAGTTGAAAATATGGGAATCCCCGTTATAATTACAACTGGAAATATTTTATGTTTCACAAGGGCATTATCAATATTTTTAGCCACTTCTGGAGGTATCGTCGCTGAAAATGGTGGGGTAATAGAATCAAATGGTGTTAAAAAAATTCTTGGAAATTTTGAAGTTTGCCAAGATGCATATAACTATTTGAAGTCTAAATTATCTGTAGAAAAAGTTCAAAACTCTGATTTAAGAGTTTCTGAGATAGCTCTGACCAGGAAAATTCCTGTAAAGAATGTTAAAGAAATTCTACGAGAGTTTGATGTCAGAATTTATGACAGCACTTTTGCAATACACATAACAGACCCTGTGGTAAATAAAGGATCATCCCTTATTAAAGTTGCAGCAGATATTGGGGTGAAACCCCATGAGATCCTTGCAATTGGTGACAGTGAGAATGATATGGAATTTTTATCTGCTGCAGGTACTAAAGTGGCTGTTTCAAACGCTGATAAGGAACTTAAAGATATAGCAGATTATGTTACCAAACAACCCCATGGAAATGGTGTAAAAGAAGCAGTGGAAAGATATATTCATGAAATTCAATTGTAAATGAATTTCTTTTCATCAATTCATATTTAATGAACAAATTAAACTTATTCAAAATATTTGACAAGATACTTTGAGGTGTAGTATATGATGCATAATATAGCAAATCAGGCACTTGATCTGGCTCTTAAATACACTGATCAGGCTGAAATTTATGTGGAGAAGGAAGAAGGTGTTAATGTTGATATTAAGAAGGATAAAGTAGACTTTGCAAAGGAAGCATTTACATTTGGACTGGGAGTAAGGGTGATCCTTGATGGGAGAATGGGATTTTCATATACAACCAATCTTGATAACATTGAACCAATAGTTAAAAGTGCAATCTTCAATGCTAAAGCCAATGAAATTGATGAGAACTTTGCATTTGCACCTAAATCAGAATACCCTAATATAAAGGGAATTTTTGACTCTAAAATTGAGTACTTGGATCTTGAAGATATAATCGGATTTGGAAATATCATGCTCGACACAGTACTGGATGAAAAATGTGAACCAACATCAGGTGGCTTTTCAACAGGTTACAGTAAATTCATAATTGCAAACTCAGAAGGTACAGTTGCCCAAGATGTTTCATCAATTTTTTCAGGTTATATTTCGGTTAATGTGGACGATGGAGAGAATGTATCCACTGCAAGTGAATATGACGCATCAAGATATCTGGATATAAATCCGGTACAAATAGCTGAGAAGGCATGTACAATAGCAAAGGACTCAAGAAATGGTAAACCAATAGAAACAAAAGATTTTCCAGTTATTCTTGACCATCATGCCGCTTCAGGACTTGTTGCAACATTTTCAAGCGCTCTTAATGCCGATAATGTTCAGAGAGGAAGGTCTGTTTTTGCCGATAAAATAGGTAAAGAAGTCGTATCCAGTTCTTTAAGTATATATGATGATGGAACTCTTGAGGGTGGCCTTCAATCAGCTGTTAGCGATGGTGAAGGTATTTCGAGCCAAAAAACACCTTTAATTGAGAATGGATTGTTGAAAAACTTTATGTACGATATTTACACCTCTAAAAAGGGAGGAGTTGAATCTACAGGTAATGGTATGAGATCATCGTATGGTGACGTTCCAGCAGTGGGTTTATCCAACTTCATACTTGAATTTGATGATATAAAAGATATTTCAGAGATTGACAATGGTGTGTTAGTTACAGACATTCTAGGGGCACATACAGCAAATCCTATTTCTGGAGACTTTTCTGTAGAAGCCATGAATGCATTTAAAATTGAAAATGGAGAGTTAAAACATCCTGTAAAAAAGGCTATGCTTTCTGGAAACATTTTCCAAGCAATGAAAGCTGCATCTGCAGGATCTGCGGAGGTACGTAAGATAGGGCCATTTGTGCTTCCTACAATACTAATTGAAAATTTACGAGTGGTTGGTTGATGTTTTGTTTGTTGATGGGATAGATGGACAGTTTAGTAGGAATATTATACATGCACTTCAGGGTTACTTTAGAATAGCTTCAAATGAAAAACCATCAAGGTTAAGGGCTTCTTCAAGCATTCCTGCAGGAAATTCCGAGGATATAAATATCTTATGGGATGAACATAAGAGTTTACTTGGAGAATACAACCAGAAATACGTTAAAACTTCTTGGAATGAAATTGAAAGACCCGAATTTTCTTTGTTAGATCTTAAAATTAAAATTGCAGATAAAATATTTGAGAACTGTGTTTTATGTGAAAGCAAATGCATAAAAAACAGAAAATTTGAGAGCGGGCTATGTGCTGTGAAAAAACCTTACATATTCTCTGAATTTTTACATATGGGTGAGGAACCACCGTTAATTCCAAGTCACACAATATTTTTTTCCGGATGTAATTTTGAATGTGTTTACTGCCAGAACTGGGATATTAGTCAACATCCTGATCAGGGTATGTTATTGGAACCAGAGAAACTTGCAAGGATAATCGATCTTAGACGCAGACAGGGTTCAATGAATGTAAATTTTGTTGGGGGAGATCCTACTCCTAACATGCCTTACATTCTCCATACAATGAAATATTCCAAGGAAAACATTCCTGTTGTCTGGAATAGTAATTTATATCTATCTAAACAGGGAATGAACTTATTAGATGGATTTGTAGATCTTTATCTAACAGATTTTAAGTATGGAAACAATGCATGTGCAATTGATCTTTCAGGAATCCCAAATTACTGCCAAATTATAAAAAGAAACCATAAAAAAGCATATAAATCTGCAGAAATGATAATAAGACATCTTATACTACCAAATCATATTGAATGCTGTTCAAAACCACTTTTAAAATGGATAGCCGATAATCTTGGGTTAGATGTTGTTTTGAATATAATGCCTCAATATAGACCAACCTACAATGCATTTAAACATCAAGATGTTTCAACTCTTCCCACCATCGACGAAATAAAGGAAGTAAAATCATTTGCAGAAGGTTTGGGGTTTATAAATTTAATATAATTTAAAATAGAATTAATCTTATTGTTATAGGGATATTCAACAATGAATGGAATGATTTTATGGGATTTTATGATTTATCAAAGGAGGAAAGACAGAAAATTGTCAAGGAAACTGAAAACAACATACTAACTGCAATAAATGATTCAGCGGGAAAATTGGATAAAAAGTTAGTTCCGGATGTTATATTGGCTTACGCATCTGATAGCGACACATACATCAGAAAAAATGCTTATATGGCAATAAGTAGGATATATTTAGGGCATAATGATTTACGAGAAAAAATACTTCAAATTTTAGATAACATGCTTGAAAATCCTGAAGAAAGAGTTAGACAAACATCTGTATATTCCATGGGCGAAATAGGAAAAAAAGATGCAAATTGTGTAATGAAAAAGTTTGAAAGAGCTATAAAAGACAAACACCCGTCTGTTAGAAATGCTGTTATAGGTGCACTGAAACAGATGGGTCAAAAAAATCCAGAACCAACATTTAACTTTGCACGAAAACATTTGCACGATGAAGATCCTGAAATTCGAAGGGTAGTTATCCATGGAATTGAACTCAGGGGTAGAACCCATCCTGGTGAAGTTTTACCACTTTTAGAAGAATTACAAGATGAAGAAGTGAAGAGCGTTCGAAATATGATTGTACATGTGATTGGGCAGATTAGCTATAAAGAAGAAAGTCTTGAAAAGGTAGTTAATAGTTTGAAAAAATGGCATAACAAGGAACTTGTTGGTGACGCAGCTAAAGAGATATTGCTGGTTCACATCAGATACAAATTTGCAGTAAGATCACCGGAATATGCCGAAGAGTATATAAAAAAACATTTAACTTGATTATTTAGATATCATTTAAATAAATTTTTTAATGAATAATAATATTTTGTAGGATGATTCTCATGGACAAATTAACAGACAAACTAGTTGTTGAAATTTATAATGACCTTAAAAAAGATTATTCCGGTGTCGATAGAATTGATATGGAAAATGAAAATGTTTTTCGGATCTATGCAGATGATGACACACTATGGAAAATATTTGAAGATATGATGAATGAATTTAATAGTATTGAATTTGATGCAGGAACTGGTGAAACTCACTTCCTAAGAGTTATAATATAATTAAAATACAAATATCATTGATCATTATAGAATTAGGACAAGATACAATATTCCTCCAAATCCTATTTAAAATATTTATTCTATTTACTACAGATTCATGGGGTTAATGTTTTGGGTTGTTTTATATCCCATGAAGATCAATTCTTAGGTTATTAACTATTGGATTTTAAACAAGATTCCTAAAATGCTTTTTTACTCTCAAATAAAGTTTTTATGCTATGAACTTAATATATATTCCACAGTAGAATATTAGTATAGGTTATAATTTAAATTTGAATAAGAATTACTTGGAAAATTTTTGTTGGTAGAAATGATATGCAAAAACTGTGGTGAAGAAATGAGGAATAGAGAAAATTACTGTCCCAGCTGTGGAATGGAACTATCAGTTCCCTATTCTAAATCACTAAAAGAGAAATATATTGCCGGGGAATATCAAGACCATCAAGAGGAACACATTATCCGCAAAAATAACCGGACTGAAACTGAATATCGTCCTAGAAAAGATACTAATGACTATGAACAGTACGATGATCAAACACTAGAAGAATATGAAACAAAAGAATCGGGTTCATCTGGAATTTTTACAGTAACTTTTTTGTTTTTAATTATGGCCCTTCTTTTTGGTTTTGTTATTGGAATGATCATATTCTCAGGAATATTCACAGGAATTTCCAAAATTTAAACCCAAATCCCTTAAAAAAAAATGATAAATAATCTAAAAGGTTATTTCATTCAAAACAACTGTTTAAAATAAATTTCCCATTTTCTATTTTTCGTTTAAGTTCGGCTGTTAGTTCACGTGCTCTTTTAATATCTGACTGTCTGCATATAATCGGCATTCCAATGGATTTATCATCAACATCGAATCTCACACTTCCAGATTCCATTGTAAATGCATTGTTAGGACATGAATATGCACACATTCCACAACCGAAACATCTTTGGGTGTTTAGAATATTTGTGTAAGCACCGGTAGGGCATCTTTCACGCACAATGCAGGTTTCACAGTTTAGACAATTTTCTGGATGATACACAGGTCTTTCGTCAGAACCTTCCCAAACTTCCCCATAATCTGTGGATCCTAATACCTTATGACGCCCACGTATATCTGTAACTGGGAGTACAATGTCTTTGTTGAGTATAAATGTTTGTTCTAAAGTACTTTGGTCTAGAATTGGTATTGCAGCAGCAACACTATCAAATACTTCAGGTCCAGCACCTGTTTTAAAACCACCTAAATAATGGGGGTCCATATCTTTCATATCTGCTGTTAACATTAGATTAGGTTTTTCATTGCTACTTCTTGTTCCACGACCGATTACAATACCTTCGCTTGCGTTTAACAAAATCTTAGAACCTGAACATATAGATCTCATCACTGGATCATTTTGTAAAGGGTTCAGCTGACCACACCCTGACACTGAAAGGCCTTTAAATGGACCTTCCATATCTATAGCATGGAAGATAGATGATACAACTTCTTCTGATGGATTTGTAAATGAATTATAATTTTTGAAGGCCAATCTTGTCCCTATCATCTGTGCTGTTCCAATGTCTTTGATGCTGGTTGTTGATTTAAATATTTCACCTTCAGTTGATTCTACTTCAACTTCTATTTCATTTCCACCAACAATGTCTTTAAATAAGAATCCCCCACCATATCCACTATCGTAGATACTGTGCGCAGTTCCATATATTATCAAATCAACTGATCCAAGCCATTCATTTGGACAGGGTCCAGGAAATCCAGGTATACCGTTTAAAAGAATATTTTTTGCTTTTTTAAAAGCGCCAGGATCCGCTACTGGAACATGGAGTATTGCAGCTGTTCCAGACATTATTCCACAAGTACCTGTGGTTACAACATCAACATCCTCTGCTTTGGGACTATTCCCTTCACGAACTAGTAAAGATACTTCCTCAGCTGTGAGAACTGTTGCATCTCCTTTTTTGATCTTTTTATTTATCTCTTCTATACTGCGGATCCTCATGTTCTTATCTCCA
Organism: Methanobacterium spitsbergense; assembly: GCF_019931065.1. Classification (NCBI taxonomy): domain Archaea; kingdom Methanobacteriati; phylum Methanobacteriota; class Methanobacteria; order Methanobacteriales; family Methanobacteriaceae; genus Methanobacterium; species Methanobacterium spitsbergense. The sequence goes on from NZ_JAIOUQ010000007.1 coordinate 53,269, forward strand.
AGATGAATCAATTATTTAACTATTGTTATAATAATATTTAATAATAATTTTTGTTTTTATTCAACTCATCTTAATAGTATACAAAAATTGTTGTTAAACAGAAAGTTGTTATTGAAATATTAACTAAAAAATAATAATAATGGGTTGATCAACCTAAAATCTCTTTAATTTTGGTTAATGCAAATTCTAGCGCTTCTTGAATTTTATCAAAGTTCCGACCAGCTCCTTGTGCAAGGTTAGGTCTTCCACCACCGCCTCCACCAAGTATGGCTGCAGATTCTTTGATGATCAGATTTACCTTAACCCCTTTACCCATGGCATTCTTGGAGGAAGCACCAACGATCTTACCTTCACTATTTCCAATTATAACCACATCAACCCCACCATCTTTTTCCGTGATGTCAGTTGCGATCTTCACAAGTTCGTTCATGTCGGCCTCTACTACTCGACACAGTACTGGGGTATCACAAATTTCTACTGCATAGTTTACAAGACTTCTAATTTTTAATCCTGCAATCTCTTCTTTGAGTCTTTCAATATCATTTTTAAAGCCTTTCCATTCGGTGAAGAAACGATCACTGGTTTTTGGAAGCTGTTCAGGAGGTACTTTGAATACATTGCTGCTATCCTTTAAAAGATCATCATTTATTTGAACAGCCTTAACAGCAGCTTCTCCAGCTGAGAACTCAAGTCTTTCTACACCGTCTTGAATCCTTTCTGTTCTTGTAATTTTTATAAGACCAATATCACCTGTCTGTTTTACATGGGTTCCTGCACAAGCCTGAACATCAATATCATCTATTTTAACAGTTCTTATATTTGCACCTGGAACAACTCCTCCCTGATAAAGTCTGAAACCATACTTCTTTTCAGCTTGTGTTCTGTTCATCCATTTGGTGTGGACATGATAATTTTTCATTACAAGCCTATTTGTAATAAGTTCAATCTCCTGAATTTCGGTGTTTTCAATTCTTTTATAATGTGCTAAATCGATCCTAGACTTTTTAACACCTTTTTGGGCTCCTGCTTGCCATACATGATCCCCAAGTACTTTACGGGCTGCAGCTACAATTAAATGGGTTGCTGTGTGATTCTGTGTTAGAGATATTCTCCTTGATGGATCGATCTCTCCAGTAATACGTGATCCTTTGAATGGTTTCAATTTTGCAATGTCCTCTTGATCCATTCTATGGAGTACAATTCCCTGAACTTTTTCTGCATGTGTAACTGGGAATTTATCCATTTTATTCCCTTTAACTCGAATAAATCCTACATCGGATGGTTGACCTCCGCCTTCAGGATAGAATATGGTTCTATCGAGTATAACATTGTTTTCATGGAACCCAATTATTCCTGCTTCAAATTCTGTTTTATGTGGTTTGTCATAGAATGTGAGATCAGTTTCAGGAAAATTCAGTTCAACTATTTTTTTCTGTTCTACAACTTCTTCAGCATGTTCTTCAGCAACCAGAGTGTAAAAGTTGTCTGGAACTGCTGCTTTAAATTTTTCTGATATTGCTATTTCCTCAATGGTTTCAGGAGGCATTCCATGTGAATCATAGAGTTTTATAAGCATTTCAACCGGTATTTCATCTTTATTTTCTTTTTTAAGATCTTCAATGCCCTTTTTAACTAGCTGTCTACCTTTTGAAACGGTTTTCCCATATCTTTTTTCTTCTAATGTCACAACATTGAGTATATGATTTTGTTGATCTTTGATCTCTGGATATGTCGTTGAAAGGAAGTCTAACTGTATTTTCATAATGTCACATAGTGACTCTTTGAGTTCAAGATCTTTCATGAATCTTATGGTCCTTCTAAGAACAAGCCTTGCAAGATAACCTTCCTTAACATTTGATGGTATAACTCCATCTGCAAGCATAAAACAAAGGCATCTGGTATGATCTGCTATAACATAAACTGCTTCCATGGGTTCTGTTGCATTTTTAAGTTCTTCTGCAGAGATTTGAAGTTTTTCAGCAACTCTTCGCCGGAGTTCTTTCAAATCTGCTATGTCTTCTATATCCATCATACCTGCGATTCGAGCATTTTCTCCAAGTATTTGTTCGTTTAACTCAACACCGGCAAGTTTTTTAAGCTGGTCTATCACTGGTCCAAATGAAGCATCATAAGCTGTGGGTGTTCCTTGAGATATCCATGCAAATCTTTCAAGACCATAACCAGTATCAACAATTTTGAGTGGAATTTCTTCAAGTCCTTCTGGTGTTGTTTTGTATTGGATGAAAACAAGTGTTGCAAGTTCCACGCCTCGAACACATATTTCATAACAGGGTCCTGCATTTCCCCCACCTTCCCACCATGATTCAATGTAAGTTATTTCGGATGGATCTATTCCTATATGTGTTATAAAATCGTGACAGTATTTTACTGTTTCATCCTTCCAGTATACCATATCCTCTTCTGTGTTGAATGCATGATGTGCACCCATAGTAAAGCATGTCATATGTCGACCTGTTCTACCTACATTATCAACATCGTTCAGTCTTATTGATGGTTGCGCAATAACCAATGGATTTGCAGGAGGTTCAACAAGACCCGAGGTAACCCAAGGTTGGAAATCGTATATTGATGCCCCAACAAGAAAAACATCGTCTCTCCACCTTTTTGCGAGGACGGGGTATCGTTTGATTGGGGTGTGTCCTCTTTCCTTAAAGAAGTTATTGAATTCCTTCTGAATATCGAATAGATCATATTTTTTAGATGTTGCAGGGTTTCCGATGAATTCATATTTATCGCAGGGTGCATCCCCACAAGTTTCCCTATCTCCAATGGACCAAAAGTCATTTCCACAGGTTGCACATGTTTTCTTTGTATATCCTAGTTCTTCTAGCTGGCGAGACATGGTAATCAACATAAAATTTTTAATATATATTTCACTAAAATTATTTGATTAATTAGTTTGATACAAGTTTAATTTAATTTATTATCAACTTTTCAATCTATATAGGGAATTTATTAAAATAGCTACTCATCCCTTTATTCTAGTTGATCTTATTTGGATAAAAACTTGTTTAAATATTTGTAAAATAATTTCAAAAAAATAATCCTTAATAAAAGTATTTTTATAAAATTTATTGAATCTAATTTTTTAAAGTTGTTTAATTTTTTAAAAATAAGTTGTATTGATTTAAAGTAAAAATAAAAATATTTGAGAAAGATCGACTTGCATTGAAAGTTAAATAATGCTTTTGATCTTTAAAAAAAGAAAAGAATTATCCAAAGAGAGCGCCGAGACCGGCTGCAGCTTCTTCTTCTTTTTCTTCTTCGTCCTCTTCTTCTTCTTCCTCTTCTTCAGCGGCGGCTGGTGTTGTTGCTGCTGCGGCTGCTGGTGCGGCTACTGCAGTTTTTTGTATAGCATCTTCGATGTCAACATCTTCTAGAGCTGCAATTAATGCTTTAACTCTTGCTTCGTCAACTTCTGAGCCTGCTGCTTCTAAGACTTTCTTCACGTTTTCTTCGTTAATTTCCTGACCGGTTGTGTGCAATAACATTGCTGCGTATATATACTCCATTATAATCACCTCAAAGTTTAAATTTTACTCAATTTCATTAAATTAATTAAATTAGCCGAATAGAGCGCCGAGTCCTGCTGCTGCATCTCCTTCCTCTTCTTCAGCTTCTTCTTCATCTTCTGGTTCGTTATCTTCTTTGGTTTCAACCTTAGTAGGGTTTGAACTCAGTTTTTCACGAATCTCGTCGTCTACTGCATTTTCATCCTTAGCTGATGCTTCGGCTGCAACAGATAGCATCTGTGCGTATGCTCTGGCAAGCAGTATGTCCCTTGTTTTTGAATTTAATATCTCTGCGTTTAAAGCAAGGTTTAACGACTGTGTAGCAGCTTTCTGGAGTAATACTGGTACAGATTCCTTGTTGAATATCATTGCTTCTACTGAAAGGTTTAATCCCTGAGTAAATGCTTTTTGAATATCTGCTAAGGTTTTTTCCTCGTCTATTGTTAATATATCAGAGGTATAAACAGTTTGATCCTCATAAGCTGCACGAAGATCAATTCCAACTTCTAATGGGAAAATTTCAAGCCTTGTGAGTATGCTTGCAACATCCCTTGGAATAGGTTCTCCAGCGGCTACAATGGTTTTGTCATTGGTTATAACAATTTTTCCCTTTTCTATTTTTGCAGGAATACCACTTTTTTGAAGCTCACCAAGTATTGGACCGGGTTTAAATGCTGTATCTCCCTTAGGAACAACAATATCCTCTGGTGCTATACTTCCTGCCTTAGCAGGGGCTGCTGTTTTACTGCCTTCAAGAATCTTGTAAAGTTTAAATGGATTCATGTTTGTGAATATCAAGGCAGGTTGTCCATCCATGTGCTCTTCAAGCGCAGTTATGTTCTCTTTATCGGAGCTGTTCAATGCAAGGCTCATAAGAGTTTTCCTTGACATCTTCAGTGTTGCACTGTCTTTGAGTGATCTGCGCATTTTCTGTAGCTGAGGGGCTGGTATATCTGAAAGGTTAGCCATACCCACTACTTCATGGCTTTCAATTAGTTTCTTGAGACTTGCTACTTCATCTTTCTTCCATTCAGCAACATGAGGCATTAGATCACCTTCGCTACTGGACCCATGGTTGTCTTTACATACATGGATTTTATTTGGCTTCTACCTTTCTCAAGTTTCCTGTCTAATATATCAAGCACTGCTTCAATATTAGCTGCAATGAGCTCATCATCCATATCTTGAGTACCGACAATTGCTTGGACAACTGGTTGGTCCTTCATTCTAACTTTTGCTGTATTTTTAAGTCTCTCCATTAACGGCTCGGGTTTAGCTGAGGCCGGAACTGGCTTTGGCATTTTTTTCCTTGGTCCTAAAACTGGTCCTAGGAATCTACCCACGAAGGGCATGAGATCTGCCTGTGCAACGAAAAAGTCATGCTTGTTTGCAACCTTTTTGGCTGCTTTCCTGTCTTTTCCAAAGGCTTCTAAATCTTCTTTGGTTATAACAAGATCTGCACCTGCATTTTTCGCTTGAAGAGCCAGTTCTCCTTCTGCTATAAAGACAATTGATACGTCTTTACCACGGCCACTTGGGAGAAACACTTCTTCGTCTATACGGTTTTCTGGCTTTTTCACGTCTAAATCCTTGATGGTTATTACAACATCAACGGATTGTGTGAAGTTTCTCGGCTTTGAATCCGCTTTAGCCTTCTTCACCGCTTCCAATATCTCTTGTTTCATCTAATTCCTCCATGAACTTTTTAATTAAAAGTTCACACGAATTATTTTCTTTGTACTGTGTTCCATGATATGATTTTGGCCATATCTATGAATTTGAATTTGTGAAATACTATTGAATTTTATTATGATTATGATAATTGAACTATCATTACATAAAAGCATGATCATTAAATTTGATCATCAAAAACTCAATTAAAAATGAAATAAATTTAGGTATCTTGGACGAGTATTTCGTCGTAGACTCCCTGGTCTATCTCTTTCTGCACGTCTCGGGGATCTTTTCCTTCAACAGTTATTCCCATACTTACGCATGTGCCAATAACTTCTTTTGCAGCATTTTTATAGTCATTTGATAATAGTGCATCGAACTTCATACGTGCGATCTTCAATGCCTGTTCAACCTTGAGATCTGCAATCTTGTCAAGTCCAGGATCTTCTGATCCCTTTTCTAAATTGAGTTCATCAATGATCAATGCAGTGGTTGGTGGTGTACCTACTCCAACTTCAAATTCTTTGGTTCCTATGTCAACTACTATCTTGACTGGTACTTTCATGCCTTCGAAATCAGCTGTTTTTTTGTTGATCTCTTCAACTACTTGCATCATGTTAATGCCCAGCGGACCTATTGCAGGACCTAATGGTGGACCTGGTGTTGCTTTTCCGCCGTCTATAAGAATTTCTACGGTTTCTTTTGCCATTAATCTGCCTCCTTCTGTATTAATCTAATTTGGTCACCTTTAACTGTAACTGGAATTGGAACTGCAGCCTCAATAAGTTCTAAGACCACATCTTCTTTTGATTCATCTATCCTAACAACTTTGGCTTTTTCTCCCTTAAATGGGCCGGATATAAGTTCTACAATGCTTCCTTTTTGTACTGAAGCCAGTATAGGTTCCGGATTTAGAAAGCTCTTTACCTCTTCGTAGGGTATTTCCCCTTCGATTGCACCCTTCATGTGAGGCACTTTAAAGGCGGGATTTTGCATATCAATCTTGGTTGATGATTCAACTAAAATATATCCCCTGAGGCTCTCTGGAACAAGGATGGAATTTACTTCAATTCCGCTGTTTTTAACATTTCTGCCTATTAGCCTTGCTACGTTTTTTTCTTGACCTACAAGGGTTCTTATTGCATAAATCAAACTATCACTAACCTTTAATAAATTATTTCTTAAACAGTGTTATAAATGATTTTAATATGATCTTGAAAATTTAATTCATCTAAATTTGACCTAAAAGTTGAGCGGCTATGCTAATTATAAAGCCAATAGCACCTATTATCAGGACGCCTATCCCGGTTATCTTTGCAACATTCATGAATTCTTCTCTGCCTGGTTTTTTAGACACATGCAGAACTCTTTGACAGAGTTTTATAAAATCGACGATAGATTTTTTATTCAAGTTCATAGAAATACCCACTTCGGTTATAATTATAGAGAATGAGAATTTTTAAAATTTAGATAGATCACATTAGGAGGGTATAGGTTTAGGGATTTATAAACCTTTCCATTTACTGGAAGATGGTAATCACTAAACTTAAGGAAAATGGGGTAGATGTTTAAAAGTGGGTTTTTGCCTTAATAAAATGTTGGATTAAAAAACACCATCTATAAATTCTTCCAATGAAGATTCAGGAATACTTTCTCGTTGTTTTTCTTCAACGAATTCCTTCTCACCAGGCATTCCAAATATGTGCGGAGACTTTACTCCAGCAACAACAATTGTTGTCCTGATAACATTTTCAAGGTCTTCCTGTATCTGAGTTCCCCATATTATATTTGCATCTGGATCTAATTCGTCAGCAACTATTTGAACGACTTTTTCAGCTTCGTGCAGTGTCAGATCCGAGCTTCCTGAGATGTTGATCAATGCACCTTTTGCATTGGATATGTCCAAGTCAAGAAGTGGACTGTTAAGTGCCTCGTGAACAGATTCTATTGCTCTGTCACCAGAGTCTGATTCACCCATTCCAATCATGGCCATACCAGATCCCATCATTATGCTTCTAATATCTGCAAAATCGAGACTTACTAGACCAGGTTTGGTTATGAGTTCGGTAATTCCTTTAACTGCTCTTCCAAGAAGTTCATCTGCAACCATGAATGCCTTGTTTATAGGCAGGTTAGGTGCGACTTCGAGTAGTTTGTCGTTTGGTATTACTATCACAGTATCTGCAGCACTTTGGAGCTTTTCAAGGCCCTTTTCTGCATTTTCTCTTCTTCTGAGTCCTTCTGCACTGAAAGGCATGGTTGCAACTGCAATTGTTAAAGCGCCGATTTTCTTTGCTAACTTGGATATGACAGGTGCAGAACCAGTTCCAGTTCCTCCACCTAAACCGCAGGTTACAAAGACCATATCTGCCCCTTCAAGTTTTTCCTTGAGTTGTTCCTCACTTTCTTCAGCACTTTCTTCTCCGATATCAGGCATTCCACCTGCACCGAGTCCTCCACACGTAGATCTTCCAATCAACAGCTTATGATCAGATTTTGAATAAAAGAGATCTTGTGCATCCGTATTAACGGAAAGTGTGCCTGCACCTTCGACTCCTATCTCCGCAAGTCTTGAAACTGTGTTATTTCCAGCCCCTCCAGTTCCTACAACGAAAATTTTAGCCCGGCTTCGTTGGATAATCTCTTTAAGATCGCTGTCGATGTTGTCGTCATATGAATTGCGCTCTTCCATGGTTGATCTTTCCTTTCTTTTTTCAGATTCCTTTATGGTATTGTTTATAAGAGATTTCAATTCCTACCCCCACAGCTAATGTTTTATTATGTTAATTGTGTTATTGTACTAACTTATATTTAAAAGCAACGGTATTTTTAATGATAATTTACCACTGAACTATGATTTTTAACCGATATCATTTAAATCTCATAGAATGTTATGCACGAAGCAAATGTGAACTTACTTGTTTCACTTGTTTCTAGTGTGAACAATCTGAAGGAAAGTTGGGTCATTGCATCCTCTCAAGACTAAGGTCTTGGCATTGCAATGATCTCATTTATTTTGAGGTCAAAGAAGTTTCCCATGTGAGCTGGTTTCAAAACAATAGCTGCATCTAAACCCTTTGCAGTTCCGCCTACAGCAATAATCTCTGAATCTGTAGGTATAAGGCCGGCATCAGATACCATTATACTTATTTCCACACCAACTTTAACTCCCTGAGAGAATAGGCGAAGAGTGGCTGCAATAACTTCTACAGGAGTTATACCTCCGAATTTATTGGATATTCCTCTTCCAACGCCGCTTAATGAATGCGATCCAACATAAATTTTTACACCCATTTTTTCTAATTCAGTTCTGTTTTGGGATTCAATTTCAATAGAATCATCGCCCTTGAAACCAGCATGATGTGTTACATTAACAATGTTCACTTTAGGATCTCCGATGCTCTTTGCAAGCTTCACACCAGATTTTCCTGATGCAGATGCAACAACAACATGATCAATACCAAGTTCTTTTCTCCTGATCTTTACCAGTTCAATTAATTTGTTGGTATTTTCTTCTCCAGGATTTTCGAAGTAATGGATAGATTTTTCCATACAAACCATCTCCTCTAATTTAAATTATTATTTTGTACCATTATGTTTCAGTGTTAATTAGTTATGTGTACTATATAAATTATTTTTTTTATTACTTCCATACTTTTTTTAATATTGGTTAATCTAATTGAAATAAATATTCTGGTTTAAGAAATTTTTTGTATTGTTTAATTAATGAAAAAAGCTAACTATGAAAATATACATAACAAAGTAAGGTGATGCAATGAATGCATTTGATTTTCTTACAAATGATCGTGTTAGAAACCCTGAAGAGGGTATTACAATGATGTTAGACAAAGGAATGGGTCCTAACATGGTAGAAGACTTTCTGGAGATATCAAGATCCTATGTTGATCTAGCAAAACTCGGATGGGGAACTTCCGCTATTCATGAAAGAGAACTAATAAAATATAAGGTTGATACGTATTTATCCAATGATATTATTCCATATCCTGGAGGAACACTCTTTGAACTGGCATATATTAAGGGTAAATTTGATGAATTTTTAGTTGAATCAGATAAACTAGGATTTAAGGCAATTGAAATATCAGATGGTACAGTTGATATTACACCCAAAGAAAGGGCGAGAATAATTCGTGAAGTTAAAGAAGTAGGGTTCATGACTTTAACAGAGGTAGGTAAAAAGGATCCAAAAAAAGACCATCATTTTACAGCCCAGGACAGGGTTAAACTTGTAAAATTGGACCTTGAATCTGGTGCAGATAAGGTTATAATAGAGGGAAGAGAGGGTGGAAAAGATTTGGGTATTTTTAATGGTAAAGGTGATGTAAAGGAAGACGATATTCAAGTTTTTGTTGATAACCTTGACATTAATAAATTGATATGGGAAGCTCCCCAGAAAAATCAGCAAACTTATCTAATACTTAAATTTGGAGCCAATGTTAATCTTGGAAACATATCTCCCGAGGAAATAACAGCCCTAGAAACAATGAGAAGAGGTTTGAGGGGAGATACTTTGGGAAAGGTGAATCTTTTATGATTGATAAAATAACCATAATAGGCGGCTACAACAAACAGGGAGAAAAGGAACCTGTAGAAGAAGTAGTTATAAAAAAAGGAGAAATATTTGGGGTTGTGGGTCCAACAGGGAGCGGTAAAAGTTCTCTTATAGGGGACATAGAGCAGTTGGCACAGAAGGATACCTTCTCAAAGAGGAAAATCCTAGTAAATGATGAAGAACCAAGCTACGGTGATAGAACTAATCCGCGAAAAAAAATGGTTGCCCAGTTATCTCAGAACATGAACTTCCTAGCAGACATGAGTGTTGGTGATTTTTTAAGTCTTCATGCTAAGTGCAGAGGTGCCAGCAGTAAATGTGTGGATGCTGTAATAAGCCTTGCAAATACACTAACTGGAGAACCCATAAAATCCGACCACGAACTTACCATATTAAGCGGTGGTCAGTCAAGGGCCTTGATGGTAGCAGACGTAGCAATTATCAGCAATTCTCCAATAGTACTTATTGATGAGATAGAAAATGCAGGTATAAAAAAACATGACGCTCTTAAGGTACTTTCAGGGCACGGGAAAATAGTTATGGTTGTAACCCACGATCCTGTACTTGCACTAATGACAGACAGAAGGATTGTAATGAAGTCTGGGGGAATGGAAAAGGTGGTAGGCACAACAGAAGCTGAAAAATCCCTTTCCAAAAAATTAAATAAAATAGATGAACTCATGTTGAGTTTGAGGGATCAAGTTAGGAATGGGGAAGTTATTGAAGACATTGAAATGGGGGATGTTGTATTATGAAAATGATAATTGTTGCAGGAACCCCTGGATCTGGAAAGACAGCAGTACTTATACATGCTCTCCGAAGCCTTAAAGAAAGAAATTTAAAATCATCAGTAGTAAAAATAGATTGTCTCTATACCGATGATGGTAAAAAATTCGAAAAAATTGGTATACCCACCAAAGTAGGCTTGTCAATGGATATGTGTCCAGATCACTATGCAATTTATAATATAGAAGACATGATAGAATGGGCAGATGAAAACGATTCTGAATATCTTATTGTTGAAACTGCAGGATTATGCCATAGATGTGCGCCATACACTATGAATAGTCTGGGCGTTTGTGTTATCGATGCTACAAGTGGACCAAACACCCCTCTCAAGGTGGGTCCATTTTTAAGTACAGCAGACATTGCTGTTATAACCAAGGGAGATATGATATCACAAGCAGAAAGAGAAATATTCCGGGAAAGAGTCCTTGAAGTTAATCCAAACTGCAAAGTAATAGAAGCCAATGGTCTTTCAGGTCAAGGATGTATTGAACTAGCAGAAGAAATGGTCAAATCCAAGGAAGTATCCCTTGATGAGGAGAAATTAAGACATTCAGCACCCCTTGCTGTTTGCACACTCTGTGTTGGTGAAACAAAAGTTAATAAGAAACATCACAGAGGAATACTCCGAAGAATAGATGGATTTCAAACATACGAAGGAGAATAGAGATCTAGTGAACCAAAGGGGAATGATATGAAGAACAATTCCATAAATTCAGATCAGAGATCGAAAGTAGTAAAATTATTGCCTGGTTTTAACTGCGGAATATGTGGATATGCTCGGTGTGATGAGTTTGCACATTCACTCATGAAAAGTGGAACAGAACTTGGGAAGTGTAAATTTTTATACCAGGAAATATTCAATGAAAACAGAAATGAACTAGAAGAATTATTAAGGGAAGAACATATATTGCCTGCTGAAAAGAAACCAGTAGGCCTTTTGGATGGATATGAAGCAGATTTTATTTTAAACCCCCTTCCAGAAGAAAGTTCTTGCAGAGAGGTTCTTTATCCATTTACTAGGAAAGTCCTCAAAGCAGGGGATGTTGTGAGGTATAGGCCTCTAGGATGTCCAATAATACATTTTGCAAAGATATTAGACGAGGACAATGGGTTAATAACAGTTCATATGATAGGGCCATGTCATAGAATTGATCCAGATGTAGAATTTGATTATATGGATATTGGTGTGTGTATGGTGGGAGGATTTGAAGGGATTATAGATGGTAAATTACCAGCTGTTGGAGAAACCATTAGATTCCTTCCAGGACACTGTATGATGCAGAAGGTTCACTCTGGAATTGTTGTACAACTTGTTGGTAGAAGGGCTGTTATAGAGGGAATAGACCTCAAAGTATGGGCACCTCCAATAAAAGGATGAATTTTAAACATATTTAGGATTCATTAACTTTTTTTAAATTAAGTTCAGGATACTTAAAATTTATAAAATAAATAAAAATCTAATCTACATAAAGACTGTTCAAAGAATAATTTAAGGATATATCGCCATGAAAACAGATAAAATTAGCACTGAAAATATATATGGGTCTGAATTATATCCACAAAAAGACCAAGGCCCGAAAAATGAGAGCAAATATACTTTAATTCCTGTTAAAACAGATTATATTAAACCGAATGAGTCATATGATATGATTATTAAATGTTCAGCTGATCTTTTGAATGATGGCGATTTTCTTGTAATTTCTGAAACACCAATATCTGTGTCACAAGGCAGACTTGTTGATGAGTCTAAATTTAAAGCTTCATTCCTTTCATTTTTACTGGCGGATATATGGTCAAAATATATATGGGGATATTTATTGGGGCCAATTTTCAGAATAAAAAGTAGAACCATCCAAAACCTTAGAAAACTGCCACCAGAAGCCAGAGTCCATAAAAGAGTTATATTGGAACATTATGGTTTGAAACATGCATTAAAACCAGCATCTGAAGCAGGAGTCGATTTGAGTAATGTGCCTGGGACAATGGTTTCCCTATTACCCGAAAATCCAAATGATGTAGCAAAGGATATTGCCAAGAAGATAATGCATGATCTTAAAATAGATGTAACAGTGATGATTATTGACACCGATGCAAGTTATCAGTTAATTGGAAAAAAGTTTACATCTCTTCCAATTGCAGTGCCAGGCATAAAATCGGATCTTGGAATTTTCGGATATTTACTTGGAAGATTTGGAAAAATTTTAGGACCAACTCCTTTGGGAGTTTCGAGACCAGAAAAACTTGATACTATGCTTAAAATAGCTAAACTAGCAGAAGAATATCATGAAAATAATGAAAAAGATATAAAAACAGTATATGATATGGAAAACATTTTTGAAGGAGACATTACAGGAATAACAATTGAAATGCTCAATTCAGTTGAGCATACACCGGCTATTATAGTCAGAAGGCTCTTTTAATCTCGTATAAATCTATTTCTAATTAGTTAAATTGTCATCAACAAATTATAAATACTATTTGATTGTATATAGAGTACTACCAAAGTTACATCACCAAATTAAAAACAATTGCTATATTCTCTTAAAAGCTATTGTTTGATTTAGTATTTTGTAATTGCGTATAAAACTCATAGCTTTGGATTATGGATCAGTATTTTTGGAATAAATCTAACTAATTTGTATTAATTCGTGTATATCTACATGTCATAGTACTGTATGGTCAACTATTCCATAAACAGTGATTCACTTGAATGGTAAAAACTGTTTAACCATAATCTAGGAGTTAATATGTCATATAAAGGAGGGGCAGAAATGCTTAGCGATCCAACAGTTCAGGAAATTCTAATGGACATAACCAATGATGAAAAGAGCAGTGTTTCAATCATTGAATGTATGTTGAAAGGAAAGACAACGGATGAAGAAATTGCAGAAGAAACCGAAATTAGGTTGAACATTGTAAGGAGGGTCTTGTACAAATTATATGATGCAGGAATAGCAACTTATAAAAGAAGTAAGGATCCTGAAACACAGTGGTACACCTACAGCTGGAGATTTGAGCAGGAAAAGGTATCGGATATTATAAGCAAGAAATATGAAAAGTTTTCCAGAGAAATTGAAGAATCATTGGAGTATGAAGAAGAAAATATGTTCTTTTTATGTCGAGCAAACGGCCATAGATATAAATTTGATGAGGCATCTGAAAATAACTTCCAATGTCCAAAATGTGGCGGATCGCTTGAATATCAGGATAATTCTACTATAATAGTGGAATTAAAGCAGATGATGGAGAGAATTACCTGAATTCTCTAAATATTATTTTTTTTAATTAATTTAAGAATTAAATTAGATATTTTCATGAGGGAAACTTTTGAGTTCAAATCCATTAAAAACATTAACAGATTTAGGTTGCCCTCCTAATATAATAGAACATTCTAAGGCAGTATCTAGAAAAGCCCTAAGAATTGGTTCTAATTTTATGGATAATACTGGTTCTTATGTAGATCTTAAACTGGTTGAAACCGGTGCAATGCTTCATGATATTGGTAGAATTAAAACACACTCCATTAAACATGCAGTTGTTGGTGCAGAAATATTAAGAAACCTTAATTTTCCAGATGAGATTGTAAACATCACCCTCAAACATATAGGTGCAGGAATACCTTCAGATGAGGCAGAAATACTTGAACTTCCACCAGGAGATTATATGCCCTGCACTTTGGAGGAAAAAATAGTTGCTCATGCAGATAATTTGATCAACGGAACGATTGAGGTAAATATTGATTTTGTTTCAAAAAAATGGGAAAAAAAGTTTGGAAAGAATCATCCCTCAATTTACAGACTTAAAAAACTAGATAAAGAACTTATAAAGTAAATTTAGATTAATTTTATTTAAACATAATTAGTTTTAGACTATTCTTATAATTACTCTTTATCAACCAATCATTCTAATATTTAAACTAATTTTAACAGATAACATCTACAATAAATACTGGATATATACAATATTCCATAACAATAGTTTATGTAAAATGATCTTTCTGAAATTCATATCCATATTGTAAATTATAAATCCTAATAATGGAGTTTTATGCTTGAAACATGAAAATAAAAATAAAAATATCATAGTATTCACAGGCCCTTCTTTGCAACCAACAGAAGCGAAAGAATTTCTTGAAGCAGATTATAGGCCTCCCGTAGCAAGAGATGATGTAATAAAAGCTTTGAGGGATAATCCGGATATAATTGTTATTATAGATGGTGTTTTCCATAAAGCACCAGCAGTCTCCCATAAAGAGATAATGGAAGCAATTAAAAAGGGAGTTATTGTGGTTGGAGGTGCCAGTATGGGTGCTTTAAGGGCGTCTGAGCTGGATGATTTTGGAATGGTTGGTGTAGGTATGGTTTATCGTGATTACAGGAAGGGAGTTATCGAATCTGATGATGATGTAGCGGTGGTGATCAACCCTGAAACATTTGAACAACTCTCTGAAGCATTTATAAGTATGAATTACACATTTAAAGCAGCTATGGCCAAAGGAATAATCAATAAATCAGATTTTGAAACTTTGATAAAAACTGCAAAATCAATTTACTATCCCAAAAGAAATTATAATAAAGTTTTAAAAGAAGTAGATATTGAAGAAAAAAGAAAAAAACTTATACAAAAATTTTTAAAGGATAATACTATAGACGTTAAGAAGGAAGATGCTATTGCTGTTCTAAAATATGTAAAAAAACTCTAATATCTAGATTAGATTAAATAAATCAAATATTTGTTTAAATATTAAAAACATTATTATTTTTATTATTGAAAAGGATGATATCCAATGGAAGTTGAAGTGAAACTCGAAAAACTTAAGGATTATCTGAAGGACAAGAAGTTGCTTGTTGCATTTTCAGGAGGAGCAGACAGCTCCTTGATTGCATTTATAGCCCATAAGATGTCCAAGGAATCAATAGCAGTAACTATAGATAATGGTGTAATGCCATCAGATTTTATTGGAAATGCAATGAAAATTGCAAAGGAGATCGGTATCGAACATTCAGTTGTAAAAGAAGATTTCTTAGAAGATGAAGCATTCCGATCCAACCCTCGAAACAGATGTTATATCTGTAAAAATAAAATGTACTCTAAATTAATGGAGATTGCTGAAGAAGATAATTTTGAAGTTGTGGATGGAACCAATATCAGCGATCTATTAGAAGATAGACCTGGAATAATGGTTAATTACAATAAAAACATCAAAAGTCCACTTGTTATAGCAGGTTTCACTGCTGAGGATGTTAAAAACGCTCTTGAAAGCTTTAAAATAAATTACTCTAAATCAACAACGTGCATGGCAACTAGAATATCAAAAAACAGCGAGATAACACCAAAAAAAATCAACAGAATAAAATATGCTGAATCTCTTTTGAAGGGGCTTTCCGGGTCTGAAATAGTTCGAGTAAGGGATCAAGATGGTGTTGCACTCATAGAACTAGAAAATATTGGAAAAATCCTTAAATCTGGAATTCTAAATCATATTGATTCTGAATTAAAAGCGGTAGGATTTAAAAAAGTTACACTTAACATTGGTGAATATGGTAATTCAAAGAAGGAGCTAGTTGTTTACAAACCATGTAAAGATGAGGAACATAAGATAATGTTTGAAACAGAGCTCCCATATACTATAAATATAAAAGAAACATGTGAACAACTAAAAAAGGTTGGAAATGTGAAATGTTCAGTTGAGATGGGAATTGCAATGTTAGAAATCGAGGATAGAAATGTTACAGTATTTAAAACGGGAAAAGTAGTTGCAAGACGTGTAATAAATAAGGAAGATGCTGAAAATTTGCTTACAGAAGTGTTGCCAAGTATAAGAAGAAATATCTAAACTTAATTTAAGAATAAAAAGCCATTCAAATAATAAAATAAAAAAAAGATATTTGGATTTAATTATTGAAGTTGGATCTTAAATTTCTTTATGTACTTCTTCAGTGAATTTCCTTCGGAAACTTGTCATTTTCTTGAAGAATCCCCTGGAATCAGTTCCGCCAAGAGTTATAAACCTTCCCCCAATATCCACATCCACATCATCTGCTTTTATATCGGTGATTTCCACAATAATTTCTGATGCATCTTCAAGTGCATCATTTGCACAAAATTTGTAGTCTATACTCATTTTATTATGGGGATAAACCTCGTTCAAAGCTCTTTTTATGGTTAGTTCCATGACATTGAAAAAGGTTTCAAGTTCAGGAGATCCCTCCCACCAGAGATTTGCCATTATTATTCTGAGGTTGATTGTCTGTATCGAAACATCACCCTTTCTCTTGGCGACAATCCTAATGGTTTCAGGATCTGATTTTATTTTAATTATAGGCGTTTCTGACATTTTAATC
Source organism: Methanobacterium spitsbergense (assembly GCF_019931065.1). Taxonomy (NCBI): domain Archaea; kingdom Methanobacteriati; phylum Methanobacteriota; class Methanobacteria; order Methanobacteriales; family Methanobacteriaceae; genus Methanobacterium; species Methanobacterium spitsbergense. Next base: position 70,179 of record NZ_JAIOUQ010000007.1, read on the forward strand.
GCTTATAGCTTTAATTAAGTCAACAGCTCTCACTAGTCCAACAAGATCTCCTTCAACATCTATTACAGGGATCTGTTCTATATTCCGTTGTCTCATTTTATTTGCACATTCTTGTACAGAGGTTTTTGTGGTGACAATAACCAACTCGGTATTGGCAACATCTTTGATTGTTTTGTCACTGAATTTAAGATGATTTTTTATAACATAAAGTACACTCTTACTGTCCCAAGACCATTTGTCCCCTTCTGTGCCTACAGAAGTGTTGTGCACTGTTCTCTCAGATACAACTTCACTTTCCTCTATAAAATCAGTTTCTGTGAGTATTCCTGAAATTTTACCATCATTATTCAGTCCAAGAAGCACCTTAAGTTTGTAATATCTCATTATCTCAAATGCAACATTCAATGGTGTTCCTTCCCAGCTGGTTGGAATATTTTGGATCATATAGTTTTCAGCTGGAACCTGGATATCCATTTTCCATAATGCTTTATTTATTAAATCTGAAGCAGTTACAAGACCTACTAGTTGTCCTTCCTCTACGATTGGAACCCTTCTGATATTATTTTCTATCATCTTGGCTGCAACCTCCTTTACATCATCATCAGGAGATGCGGTTACGATATTTCTAGTCATTATAAGTGCTATTTGTTCCTCATCCGGGTTTTCAACCAGATCTGTCCTTGTAAGAACTCCAACAAGTTCATTAGTTCCATTTTTTACTACAGGCAATCCTGATACTTTTTTTTCTCTCATAATTTCCAGGGCGTGGGTACGGTTACCTGGTACATGGACAAAATATATATCTTCGGCCATTATCTCTTTTACAAACATTTCTTAACACCAGCCATAAAATAAAATTAATAGGTGAAGATCAATAAAAAAATCATTTATTTACTTCATTTATTCAATATGCACAGCTAAAACAGGACACTTTGCAGATCTAACTACCTTTTCTGTTACGCTTCCAAGTAAAAATCTATCCAATCCATGCTTACCAGAAGTTCCCATAACAACTAGATCAATATCCTCTTTATCAATTGTTTTAAGTATCACATCTGCAGGAGAACCTTCTTTTGTTTTTAGGGTAACTTTTAAATCTCCTTCCTCTAAATTTTCTTTAGTGGCCATCTCAAAGATGTGTTCAAGTGCAACTCGTCCTTCTTCTTTCAGCATTTCCTTAATCCTCACAATAAGATCTTCTGCAGGTAATCCAACTAGTGAAGATGTTTCTATAACATTTAATGCAATAATTTCTGCACCACTTGCGCGAGCAATCCATATAGCATGTTCAGCTGCTTTGTTTGCGTACTCAGAACCATCTGTGGGTAGAAGTATTTTTTTGTACATTGGTTCACCTCTTATGAATTATTAATACAGTACACCTTTTGAGTACTTTATAAATCTTAATGAATTCTATGGTTATTTGGTTGTCATATCATATAAATATTCAATTTAAAATTTTCATTCATAAAAACTTATATTATCAACCAATTAGCTTGAATATGTTTTATTCTTGCATTTAATTATTAGATTTTATATTTACAAAATAAACCAGTTCAAGATGATTATTTAAAGTAGGGTACTAATTTTTATTGTTCATTTATTTCATTTAACATTTCATTGGAGAATTTTAATATTTTAGCCTGTTTTTTTAATCTCTGCTCTACTTGGTGTTTATAAATTGCCATTTCTATAACGCTTTGTATTCCCATGTCTTCGAACGGTTTTAGGATATAGCCAAATGGTTCTGTTACTTTGGCACGTTCCAATGTTTCATCATCAAAATAAGCTGTTAAATACACAATGGGAATATCATATAAGTCACGTATTTGTTGTGCAGCATCAATTCCATCCATTTCACCCTTCAGCATTATGTCCATTAAAACAAGATCTGGTTTTGTTTCTCCAGCTTTTTTTACAGCATCATGTCCAGTAGTTGCTGTACCAATTATGGTGTAACCCATTTTTTCCAGTTTATTTTTTAAATCAGCTGCCACAATGATCTCATCTTCAACAACTAAAATCTTTGAATCGGACAATTATTGCACCCCTAAATAATTTTCAGCAACAAATTAAATCATAATTTACATCAATTCACATGATCTTGATACTATATAGAGAGTGTATTATATTAAATTTTATGATCAAAAAAAATAATATAATAATTAAAACCTCAATATTTGAATAGATTAAATACTTTTAAATTTCAATAACAGTTTTGCCATTCATGTATGGGATCAAAACTTCAGGAATAAGTATAGATCCATCTTCTTGTTGATAGTTTTCTAGAATACAGCAAATAGCTCTTTCTGTTGCAATTGCGGTACTGTTTAATGTGTGGCACATTTTTAGAGATTCTGAATCTCCCTGAATTCCATAACGGGTGTTTAATTTACGAGCTTGATAATCTCTGCAGTTGGTGCATGAAACTAGTTCTCTGTAAGTACCTGAACCAGGAAACCAGCCCTCAAGATCATATTTTTTTGAAGCATTATCATTTAACTCTGAAGAAACAATAGAAACTATCCTGTATGGAATTCCAAGCTTTTTATAGATAATTTCAGCATTTTTCAATAATTCCTCATGGATATCCTTAGATTGTTCTTCATTGGAAAAAACGAATTGTTCAATTTTTTCGAACTGGTGGACCCTGAATATTCCTAGAGTATCCCTACCATGAGATCCAGCTTCTCTCCTAAAACAAGATGAAATACCGCAGTATTTACGAGGCAATGTTCTTTCATCGATTATTTCCCCTCTATGAAGAGCAGCTAATGTTTGTTCTGAGGTTGCTATCATGAAAAGGTCTTCATCCTCGACCTTATAAAGGGTTTCCTCAAAATCTGCAAGTTCTGCTGTTTCTTTAATTACATCATGTTTAATAAAAAAAGGTGTTTGAAATGGAGTAAAACCCTTTTCAGACAGTATATCCATGGCAAATTTAAGTAATGCCATATTTAAGTAGACCATATCTGCCTTTAAATAATAGAAACGGGAGCCTGAAATTTCAGCTGCACGTTTAAATTCTGCCCCATCAATTCCTTCAATCAGATCGACATGGTTGGATGGTTTAAAATTAAAATTAGGAATTTTACCTTCTTCAGAAATTATTAAATTATCATCTTCAGTTTCTGATATTGGAACATCATCGTCAACAATATTTCCCACTTTGTAACGATATTCATCCCTTTTTGATATAAATTCAGCGATCATTGGTTCTAGTTGTGCAATTTCAGTTGAAACTTCCTTTGCCCTGATTTGAAGTTTCTTTAATTCATCTTTACCCTGTTTTCGTGCTTCATTAAACGAATGTGATAGTTTATTCCTTTCTGCACGAAGATCATTCAATCTTTTTAGTCCATTTCTCCATTTTGAATCAAATTCAATGACTTTATCAACGTTTTCGGTTGTTCTAAAACGCTTCTTTTCTGATTCACGAATTAAATCAGGATTTTCTCTGAAAAGTTTAATATTTAACATGGTATCATCAATTTTATTATTTTTTCTACTTAATTGGAATATATTTCTATGATCATATTGGTTCATTCAATGTAAAAATTCTCTTTTTACAAAAATTTGTTATTACCGATTGTGGATAATTATCTTTCAAATACAATATTACCCTCTTTAATTAAAGCATTTATGTTTTGGGTTTCGGTTCTATTTATTAGGGAAAGGATTGGATCTCCAGACAATCCACTTACAAGCATTATATCTGCCAATTTACCCTCTTCTATTGTACCAATATTGAGTCCTAAGGCTCTAGCAGGATTTATTGTTGCCATCTTAAATACCTCAACTGGAGGAATATATTCTCTGTAATAGGCCCTTGTTATTTTAAGTGCGAATTCCATCTCTGTAAACATATTAGGGGAGTTGAACATCAAGTTGTCGGTTCCCAGACTTACACTTATTCCTAGATCTAACATTTCTTTAAGAGGAGGAATCCCAACTCCAAGAGAACCATTGGATCTAGGGCATGAGACAATAGGGGTTCCTGTTTCACTAATAAGTTTCAAATCATCGTTTAATGGTGATGTAACATGTACAAGTAGATCAAAACCCGCCTTCAAGGCCCTTTCAACTTCGGTTTCACCGGTTAATTCCAGTGAATTCATCTGAAGTTCCTCGTACTCAGCAACATGTATGGAAGATAATTTGGATTCTTTCCTGCAAATTTCTGTTATAGTGGATGCAACTTCGTCGTCAATTTCACCAAATCCACTTAAACCTATTCCATCACAAGATTTAAGAATCATTTCTACTGTTCTTTCAAGTTGTGATGAATTATTGGAATTATAGAAAGATTCATGTCTTCCCAGAACTATTTTTCTTATGGGAATACCTTCTGCAGCTTTTCTTAGCAGATCAATACCTTTAAATCCTCCTTCTCTGAAATCAACAAAAGTTGTAGTACCTGTTTGAAACATTAAATCTATTGTACTTTGCATTGCATCGATAATATTCTGAGAAGATGTTTCAGCAAGTATACGGTGTTTTATTCCGTTTGGCGGTTTTACTATTTGGTCTATGGGATAACCATCTCCCACATCCTTTGCAACTGAGTCGCCCATATGAACATGGGAATTAATAAGGGATGGTGCTGCAACACAGCCTTTCCCATCTATTATTCTACCTTTTAAAAGTTTTTCGGACACTTCTACAATTTCATTGTCTTCAATTATTATGTTTGATTTTCGTACGTCCATGTTCTCACCGTATAGAACATGAGCATTTTTGATTGTGATCATTAGATTAAAGTATTTTTATTGTAGTATTTATTAGTTTTAGTATTTTTCAGAACGTTAAAATAAGCCAGTATTTAGTTAAACAAAACAATGAATTAAAAAAAATATTTAAATTTTTAATTGTGTGTTAATTCTAAAAAAGAATTAAATATTTTAAATTAATAGCAGAAATAAATTTAGAGCTGGTCATGATATTCGTTAAGAGATTTGACTCCAATTTCTCCTTCTTTAACATGTTCAATAGCGGTTAGTACTGCACGTGCGCCTGCGAGAGTTGTTACATAAGGTATTCCCAGTTCAACGGCCATTCTTCGGATATAATAACCATCGTCAGCTGATTGCTTTCCTGAAGGTGTGTTGATTATTAGGTCTATTTCTCCATTGACTACAGCATCTCTAATATTTGGAGAACCTTCGCTCACTTTTCGAATTTTATCTATTTTAACATGGTTTTCAACAGCTTCAGCAGTTCCGCTTGTTGCAACGAGTTCAAATCCAAGAGTTTCTGCCTTTTCAACAATATCTCTTATACTATTTTTATCAGAATCCCTCACACTGATGAATAATTTTCCTTTTTTAGGTAATTCCATACCTGCTGAGAGCAAGGCTTTGTAGTAGGAAACACCGAAATTTTCATCTATTCCCATGCTTTCTCCTGTGGATTTCATTTCAGGTCCAAGCACAGAATCTGCTGCAGGTAACTTTATGAATGGGAATATTGATTCTTTGACTGCAACGTGTTTAATTTTGATATCATCAACTAAGCATAAGTCTTTGAGTTTGTATCCAACCATTAATTTGGCAGCTATTTTTGCAAGTGGTACTCCCACTGCTTTACTTACAAATGGAACTGTTCTACTTGCTCGCGGATTGGCTTCAATTATGTACACTTTATCTGTTTTAACAGCATATTGGATATTCATGAGCCCAATAACATCAAGTTCAAGTGCCAGTCGGGTTGTGTATTCTTTAATGGTTTTAAGAATATCTTCCGAAATACTTTGAGGAGGCATTACGCATGCAGAATCTCCAGAATGAACTCCTGCTTCTTCTATATGCTCCATTATACCTCCTATGAAGACAGTTTCTCCATCAGAAAGTGCATCAACATCGATTTCAATAGCATCTTCAAGGAATTTGTCAACAAGGATGGGATGTTCTGGAGAAATTTTCACAGCTTCTTTCATGTACTTTTTGAGTTCTGTGTCATCGTAAACAATTTCCATAGCTCTTCCACCAAGAACATAGGAAGGTCTTACAAGTACTGGAAATCCTATTCTTTCTGCTACAATGCGGGCATCTTCAAAAGAGTATGCAATACCATATTCTGCTTGAGGAATATCCAGTAAATTTAGAACTTCAGTAAAACGTTCTCGATCCTCCACACGATCAATGCTTTCATGTGCAGTTCCAAGTATATGAATACCTTCTTCAGCCAGTGGAACTGCCAAATTTATGGAAGTTTGGCCTCCAAATTGAACAACAACTCCATCTGGATTCTCTTTGTCCATTATGTTCATTACATCTTCGAGTGTCAATGGCTCGAAGTAAAGTTTGTTGGAGATGTCGTAATCCGTACTAACTGTTTCGGGATTATTATTTATAATAATGGTTTCTATTCCTTCATCTTTCAATGCCTTTGAAGCATGAACACAACAGTAATCAAATTCTATTCCCTGACCAATCCTTATGGGTCCTGCTCCAATAATAACAACTTTTTTATTGTCTGATACTGCCACTTCATCTTCGCCTTCGTAGGTTCCATAGTAATATGGTGTTTTAGCTTCAAACTCTGCTGCGCATGTATCAACCATTTTGTAGGTAGGAACAATTCCAGTTTTTCTTCTGTGGTCTCTTATTAATTTCTCAGGAAATCCAGTTATATCGGATAATATTACATCAGAGAATCCCATTCTTTTAGCTTTTATAAGAATTTCTGGTTTGAGAATTTCATCTGCATCTAAATTCCTTAAATAATTTTCAAAATCAACAATACTCTGTATTTTGTACAGGAAAAACCGATCTATCTGTGTAATGTCATGAATATCATCTATATCACGCCCTGATTTAAGAGCGGTATATAAATGAAAAATTCTTTCATCTGTTGCATTTTTTAATAGAGAATCGGTATATTCAACATCTACAAATCCATATTTACCAATATCAAGGGATCTTATTGCCTTGTGAAGAGATTCCTCTATTGTTCTACCAATGGCCATAACCTCACCAGTGGATTGCATCTGCACACCTATTTCCCTTTTTATGGCTTTGAACTTATCAAATGGCCATCTAGGAATCTTTGCAACAACATAATCAAGTGAAGGTTCGAATGAAGCCGGTGTTTCCTTGGTGATGTCGTTTTGTATTTCGTCAAGGGTCATTCCTACAGCTATTTTGGCTGAAATCTTGGCTATGGGGTAACCTGTCGCTTTTGATGCCAATGCACTGCTTCTACTGACCCGGGGATTGACTTCAATAACTTTGTATTCTCCAGTTTCAGAATTAAATGCAAATTGGATGTTACAGCCACCTTGGATATGTAACGCTCTTATAATTTTAATAGATGCATTTCTTAATCTTTGATTATCAACGTCTGAAAGTGTTTGTGAAGGTGCAACAACTACACTCTCTCCTGTATGTATACCCATGGGATCCAAGTTTTCCATGTTACAAACAATTATACAAGTATCGTTTTTATCTCTCATTACCTCATATTCAAATTCTTTCCACCCAATCACAGATTCATCAATGAGAACTTGATTGATAAAACTCATATCAAGACCTCTTGTAGCGACCTCGATGAGTTCTTCTTCGTTGTGTGCAACACCCCCACCTGTTCCACCTAATGTGAAAGCTGGACGAACAATAACTGGATAACCTATTTTACCAACGGCTTCAACGGCTTCGTCAATTGTTGTAACTGCCCTACAATGGGGTATTGGTTCATCAAGTTCCATCATGAAATTTCCAAATAGGTCACGATCTTCAACATTTCTTATGGTTTGAACTGTTGATCCTATGACTTTGATCCCTTCTAACGCACCTATCTTTTCAAGGCCTGTTGCAACGTTCAAACCAGTTTGTCCGCCCATGGTGGGTAGTATAGCATCTGGTTTTTCTTTTTTAATGATCTTTGCAACTATTTCCGGTGTCAGTGGCTCCACATATACTGTATCTGCCATATCTATATCTGTTTGTATGGTTGCTGGATTGCTGTTCACAAGTATTGTTTCAATTCCCTCATCCATGAGAGATTTACAAGCTTGAGATCCAGAATAATCAAATTCAGCAGCTTGACCAATTTGTATGGGTCCTGAACCTATGATAAGAACTTTTTTTATGTCTTTGTCCCTTGGCATTTACGATCCTACCTTTATAAATCCTATAATTCAAATCATTAATTTTTATGACTTTATTTTATGATTATACAGTTCAACCTAAATTGTTAATTTGCCTATTATTTATCATCAAAAATTGTACTTTTAACATATTCTAAGTTTAGTATTTCTTTAATATATTGAGGAAATTGTCGAAGTAATGGTCAGAGTCATGAGGTCCAGGGCCAGCTTCTGGATGGTACTGTACACTAGAAATTGGAAGTTCTTCATGTTCCAGTCCTTCAGCAGTTCCATCGTTAAGATTTATCTGTGTCACTTTAATTGGTAAATCTTTACACGAATCTGAATCAATTGTGAAACCATGGTTTTGGGAGGTTATAGTAACTTTACCTGTGTTAAGATCTTTTACTGGTTGATTTATTCCCCTGTGACCGAATTTCATCTTATATATTTTTGCACCGAAGGCTAACGATATAATCTGTTGACCAAGACAGATTCCAAATATTGGAAGTTTCTCAGATAAATTTTTAACTGTATTAGCTGCCTCTGTAACTCTTGTTGGATCTCCAGGCCCACTTGAAACAAGCATGGCCTCGGGATCATAATCTAAAATTTCTTTATAACTAGTTTTGTAAGGTAGAACAACAACACCTATATCCCGTTTTAGGAGGGCGTTTATACTATTACGTTTTATACCGCAGTCAAGCACCACTGCTCTGTGTTTATACTCTTCACCCAAAATTTGAGGTTTTTTAACTGATACTTTGTCCACAAGGTCTATATTTTCGATATTTTCCTGTTCAACTGCTAGCTTCAAAAGTTCTTCATCATCAATTTCCTGTGTTGAAATCGCTCCTTTAATGGCTCCGTGACGTCTGATTTTAAGTGTAAGAAACCTGGTATCAATCCCGCTTATACCTGGAATTTTATATTCACCTAAAAAGTCAGATAAACTCTCTTCAGAGAGCCTGTGGGAGGGATGGCTGTTTTGTTCCCTTACTATAAATCCTTCTGCTTTTATCCCATCGGACTGGAACCAATCTTTAGATATCCCATAATTACCTTGTAATGGATAAGTTGACATTAGGATCTGCCCTTTGTAAGAGGGGTCTGTAAGCGACTCAACGTATCCGGTCATTCCAGTTGCAAAAACCACTTCTCCCGTTTTAATTGTTTCAAAGCCAAATCCTTCTCCTTTAAGTATTGTTCCATCTTCTAAAGCTAATTTAGCCTCTTTTAGCATTTCATCACCGGTTAAATTAATTGTAAATCAAAATTTGAGTAAATTATCACTTATTCTAAGCCTTTGATCATCTTCAATTTATAACTGATCCTTAATTAGATTTATTATATGAGATCTTGATCAGTAGTTTATTCTACTTGGTTTATTAATTAGATTATTTCAGAATTATATAATAAAATATTTAAAAATTCATTAATTAGAATACTCTATTAATTCCAATAGTATTATTCAAGTCTGGCTCATAATAACTGCGTCTTCATTATCATCATAATAATCTTCAACAATTTTTTCTTCTTTAAATCCCATTTTACTATAAAATTTTCTGGCCCCTTTGTTTCCAACCCTTACCTCTAGTTTGATCTTTCTCACATTATATTTCTTAAAGATATTCAGACTTGTTTCAACTAATTTGGAGCCAACTTCCATTCTTCTGTAACTTTTATCAACTGCAATGGATATTATATGACCTTCATCTTCAAACTTGATCCAAAATATAATATATCCTACTACCCTATTATTTTCCTGGGCAACAAGAAATCCTGCACCCAGGTTGTAAATATCTACAAGAATATTAGCAGGATAGGGATCACTGAATGACGCCATCTCAATTTCAAGGACTCTTTTGACGTCTGGGCGTTTAAATTCTCTTATTATCATGAATTTCTCCAGTAAACGTGGTAAAAATGTGGAAAGATTTTTCAAATTATATCATAGCAAACTATAGGAATGCTTCTTTAATAGTTGAAGTAGGTGTAGGAGGTTTTCCATTGGTTGCCCTTACACTGCAAGAATATCTTAACATGGATATAATCATGACAGATATTAAACCTTACCATGGTCAAATTGTTGTTGATGATATAACCAACCCTAACATAAATATATATAAGAATGCCTCATTGATCTATTCAATTCGCCCACCTGAGGAACTTCAGCCATATATAAAAAAGGTTGCAGAAATGGTAGGTGCAGATCTAATTATAAAACCATTATCAACAGAATTTATAAAACCAGATAAAGGTATGAAACTTATCAATTACAAAAAAGCAATCTTTTACCAGAAGTGTAATAATGAAATGGCAGAATAAAAATACAGAAGATGTTTTAAATTCATTAAAATCTACCAATAATGGATTGACCAGTGGAGAAGTACAGAAAAGGCAAGATATTTATGGAAAAAATGAACTGATTGAAGAAGAAAAACCAGGACCCATAACCAAGTTTTTGGGGCAGTTCAAAGATTTCCTTATAATATTACTTATAATTGCAGCTATAGCAGCTGCATTAATAGGAGACATAATAGATGCAATTGTAATACTTATCGTTGTCATTTTAAATGCAGTTGTGAGTTTTATACAAGAAAATCGTGCAGAAAATGCAATGGAACAGCTTAAAAACATGACATCTTCAGAAGCTGTAGTTATTCGTGATGGAGAACCAAAGAAAATTACTGCAAGCGAACTTACAATCGGGGATGTTGTTATACTTGAAGAGGGTGACAACATTCCTGCAGACCTAAGATTATTAAAAAGCTACGATCTTATGGTGGATGAATCCGCTTTAACCGGCGAATCAAAACCTTCAAAAAAAGATGAAAATGTACTGTCCGAAGATGAAACTACCAATCTTACTTTTATGGATTCATATGTAGCTTCAGGACGAGCAAGGGGTGTTGTAGTTGAAATTGGAATGAATACTGCCATAGGTAAAATTGCTGAAATGATTCAGGGTGAAGAGCAAAAAACACCTCTTCAAGATAGAATACATGGCCTTGGTAAACTGATGGGTTTAATAGCAATTGTTGTTTGTACCGGTGTTTTTACGCTGCAATTCTTTAAGGGAGTGCCATTAGTAACCAACTTCTTGACAGCAGTTTCACTTGCAGTTGCTGCTGTGCCAGAGGGATTACCTGCAATAATGACGCTTACACTTGCACTTGGAATGCAGAGAATGGCTAAAAGTAATGCAGTCGTACGAAAATTACTTGCAGTGGAAACATTGGGTTCTTGTACAACAATTTGTACAGATAAAACCGGTACATTAACAAAAAATAAGATGGCTGTTCGCCAGACAAAGATAACCTCACCTGAAATGGCATTCAAAATATCTGCACTGTGCAATAATTCGAGTATATCCAATGGGAAAGTAATAGGAGATCCAACTGATGGTGCAATGCTAGTTTATGCTGATGAGAATGGATACAACAGACAAGAACTAGAAACGAAGCATAAAAGAATTTTTGAAATACCACTGGACAGTGAAAGAAAGAGGATGACAACTGTAAATGAATTTAATGGAGATAAATATGTTCTTACAAAGGGAGCTCCTGAGATTATCATTGAACGCTGCAACATGGTTGAAGAAAATGGGGAACTTAGTCAGATAACCGATGAAAATAGAATGGAAGTACTGGATGATCTTAAGGAAATGACATCCGAAGCTCTGAGGGTTTTGGCCTTGGCATACAGAAATATGGGGCCTGATGAAGGGTTTGATGATAAAGCAGCACTTGAAAATGATCTGATATATGTTGGATTGGTGGGAATGATGGATCCACCAAGAAAGGAGGCAAAAGAAGCAGTTGCCCTCTGTGAAAAAGCAGGGATCAAAGTTGTGATGATCACAGGAGATAACAAAGATACTGCTGCTGCAATTGCTTCTGAAATAGGTATTTTAAAGGGTGGGAAAGTTTTAACCGGATCAGATCTTGAAAAAATTGATGATGATAAATTTAAAGATATGGTTCAAAATGTTAGTGTATATGCTCGTGTTTTCCCCGAACAGAAAGTTAGAATTGTTGATGCTCTAAAATCACAGGGACAAGTAGTAGCCATGACAGGGGATGGTGTAAATGATGCACCGGCACTTAAAAAAGCAGCTATAGGTGTTGCAATGGGTTCTGGTACAGATGTTGCCAAGGAATCTGCAGATATGTTGCTTCAAGACGATAACTTTGCAACAATCGTTGAAGCTGTTAAAGAGGGACGTACCATATTTGATAACATAAAACGATTTGTTAAATTTCAACTTTCAACAAACATAGGTGCTATATTAACCATTACAGTCGCATCTCTTGTTAGTCTTCCAATACCATTCAATCCAATACAGATACTTTGGATAAATATAATAATGGATGGTCCTCCTGCTCAGTCACTGGGTGTTGAACCTTCAGAAGCAGGAGTAATGGAAAGGACACCAAGCAGCGGAAACATCATACCCAAGCGAAACCTAATTAGGATTGGAATTGCAGGAATTGTAATGAGTGTAGGCACACTTTTACTTTACTACTACGAATTGTCCAGCGGTGCAAGTGTAATAACGGCAATGACCATTGCTTTCACTGTATTTGTGATGTACCAGATATTCAATGTTTTCAACTGCAAAGCAAAGGGAATGATCCCCAATAAAACTTTATTAATAGCTGTTTTAGCATCGTTTTTGCTTCAGTTATGTGTTATTTATTTGCCTTATTTGCAGGGGATCTTCAGAACAACCGGAATTACAATAATGGACTGGCTTCTCATTTTATTAGTGGCTTCAACCATATTTTTAAGTGAATTTATTAGTGAAAAGGTGATAAAATGAAGGTCATGGTCATGGCCGGTACCTCTGATGCAGTGAAAATTATAAGTAAATTAGCAGAGCTTGAAGATATTGAAGTAATTGCAACCACTACAACAAAATATGGTGGTGATCTTGCTGTTACAGCTGGTGCAAATGAGATTATTGTTGGTCGAATGGGAATACATGAAATCGAAGATCTTATAACCGTAAATGAGATTGATATTTTGATTGATGCTACCCACCCATTCGCAGTTGACGCAAGTTTAAATGCTGTAAAATCCGCCAAAAGTTCAGGTATAATGTATATTCGTTTTGAGAGGCCATCAATAGAAATTCCGGGTCACGAACAAGTGTTTGAAGTATCTTCGTTCGAAGAAGCTGCCAAAAAAGCAATTGAAATTGTTAAAGAAAATGTTAACTGCAGGGTAATGCATTTTGCAGGTGTTTCAACACTTCACTATATGATCAAATGGATCAATCCTCAGTTCATGGTTGCAAGAGTACTTCCAGTAGTTTATTCCCTGAAAAAATGTCTTGAAATGGGAATTCCTAGTGAGAATATTATTGCAATGCAGGGAACATTTTCAAAGAAGTTCAACATGGCATTAATGCAAGAATATGGGGTGGGAGTAGCTGTAACCAAGGAAAGCGGTGAGACAGGAGGTACTTCAACAAAAATAGCAGCTGCTATTGATTTAGAAATTCCAATAATAATAGTTAAAAGGCCTGTGGTTAATGAAATTAAAAATGAGATAACATTTACAGATGTTGTTGATGTTTTGAATCATATTCAACATCAAAATTTATAACTGAAAATTATTTGATAAAATGTTAATGAATAATTTTTTTTAGATTGATTAAAAAGAGAATTTTTAAATTAAAGATATAAAAATGGATTTAAAAATTAGCCTCAGATCGCCCATCAGTCATCATAGATCAGAGCTCATAGGGTTCATCACAGGCTTGATCTGTTATATTGTCAAAAAATAAGAAAAATAATGGAGTTTGGAATTATCCAAACATGACTCCAGCTTCTTTTTTCATTTCTTCGTCGTGTTCCATTCCTACTATTTTGTCAACAGCGTCCATGAAATCGTTCATTGTTACAGTAGATCTCTCTTCCCTTATTGCAAACATACCGGATTCAGTACATATTGCTTTTAGATCGGCACCGGAAGCACCTTCTGAAAGTGATGCAATATGCCGTATATCTACATCTTCTTCCAAAGTCATTTTTTTGGTATGGATCTTTAATATTTCCATTCTACCATCTTCATTTGGAATTGGAACTTCGATGAATCTATCGAATCGTCCAGGTCTTAACAGGGCAGGATCAAGTATATCTGGTCTGTTGGTTGCTGCAACAATTCCAACATCTCCCCTTCCTTCGAAACCATCCATTTCAGCAAGCAGTTGCATTAAAGTTCTCTGAACTTCTCTGTCACCGCTGGTGGAACTTTTCAGTCTTTTTGCTGCTATTGCATCGATTTCGTCAATGAATATAATACTTGGGGATTTCTCCTTTGCAAGCTCAAATACTCCTCTAACTAGTCTTGCACCTTCACCTATATATTTTTTAACAAATTCAGATGCAACTATCTTAATGAATGTTGCATTTGTTTCATGTGCAACTGCTTTTGCAAGAAGAGTTTTTCCTGTTCCTGGAGGTCCATATAACAGAACTCCCTTTGGAGGTTCAATACCTATGTTGATAAACAGTTCAGGTTTTTTAAGAGGTAATTCAACAGTTTCCTTAATTTCTACTATTTGTTCCTCTAATCCACCTATCTGTTCATATGCAACGTCAGGTTTTTCATCTACTTCCATGCCCGTAACAATAGGGTCTTTTTCTGATGGCAGAACATGTACTATACTGAATGTCTGCTGGTTAAGGGCCACACGAACACCTGGTTCAAGTGACTTTTCATCTAAGAATCGTGAATATCCAATTACAAAATTAGGGCCTGTGCTGCTTTTTACAACTACCCTACCGTCATCTAATACTTCAGTTATTGTAGCTATTACCAATGGAGGTGATCTGAATCTTTCAATCTCTCCCCTAAGAGATTTTACTTCTCTGTCCAGCCTCATTTTCTCATTTTCGATCAGGACCTTATCCTTTTCAAGCTTCCTAACTTTCCACATGAGGTTGCGTTTGGTTTTAGTGTTATCCTCTTTTAGGATTTTTATCTCCGTTTTAAGGTCTTCAATCTTTTTCAATACATTTGGGGACATGTTTTCCATGATCCTCGCTCACTCCTAACTTTTATTTAAAAAAATAATACTCTAAGACTTAATATTATTTACTGAATTTATTGTCCTTAATAATATTTAAATATAAGGGTAGAGATTATATTAATGATACAAGTGTAAAGGGATCGTCATGAGATGTGAGATATGTGGAAAAAAATTAGTGGAAGAACCTCTGAAGACTAAAATAGATGGTTCAATAATGCTTACTTGTAAAGAATGCTCAAAATTTGGTAAAATACAGAGAGAAGCTCCAAAACCCAAAAGACCAGGAGCACCAAGGGGCAGTAGGGCAACCAAGAGAGTTCAAAGGCCAAGAGAACCGGCCGAAGAAGTTGTTGAAAATTTTAAAGATATAGTTAGGCAAGCAAGAGAGAAGAAAGGATGGTCTCGTGAAGAACTTGCAGAGAAAATATATGAAAAAGCATCTGTTGTAGGAAGGATAGAATCAGGTAAAATGGTGCCGGATCTAAAGCTTGCAAAGAAAATAGAGAAATTAATGAATGTTGTTCTGATAGAAAAAACAGATGAGGTTTCAGCAGATGAAATGGGTCATTCAAAAATTAAAGGATCCACAATTGGAGATATTGCTCGAATAAAAAGAAATTAAAATTATTTGAACCTTTAATTCTTTTTTTATACTTTTTTATATGTATTTATAACTTAATTTTGAAAATAAATTGTATTAAATTTAATTTCCTTTGTTTTTATGGGAATAATAACCCTTCAGGTATGTAAGTCCATTAAATAATTGTTCCAAATCTTTAAATTCACCATACTCCTCACTAATTACTATAACATGGGCAGGAGGGTGTATCTTCCTTATATGAACAATGCTTTTGGTTGTGTCATCTTCTACACGAATAAGAACTGCTATATCTGATTTTGATCTTAATTCTTGTTTTAATATCTTTCCTGCAATTTCATCGGCAGTTTTAGGGTTTAATATCCTTGGCTTTCCAGCCACTTTCAATCCTGCATGTCTTTCAATGTCTGCGATTGTATTCAAAAGTTTTCCTTGATCTTCTGCCCGAATTAAAATTAAAGCCATAATTTTCACTCCTTCTAACTAACATTAAATATTATACTTTTTTAAAATAAATTTTTGTAAATAGATTGAGATTTTCTCAATATTATTTACAAATCCTTTTCAAATGCACTGATCCTGACTTGTTCTATTTCTTTTTAAGGAACGATGATATAAGTGTGCTTCTAAACAAGACTAGAATAACCAGTATCAATCCTATTGCAGTTTGTATATTTCCTAGAATATCTAAAATTGATGAGCTTATAGGTAAATTCCATGGAGGTGACGATCTATTATTTCCGAGAGGTTTGTAATATACACCAACAGCTTTTTGGTTTTGGTTTATATTAATATCGCTTGCTTCCACATTATTAACACCTACAAGGAGCCCACTGCTTATGGCACTATTAATGTCCTTAGCTATCTCTATAGCACTAAATCCGTGTTTTTTTACAGATGCGTCTACTATTTCCTGAGTTGTATCTGAGATTCCTGGTGCATCACTTCCATACGACGAAACAGAGGTGGTATTACCTGTAACAGTTATGGCATTGTTAAGTGCTTCTGTAGCACTTAGAGTTTTAAGAGGAGTTCCATCTAAAGGACAGGTCTCATAGTTGTCAGCTTCGGGGAAACTGATGCTCCAACCATCTACTGGACATACTTTACTGTAAGGCTGATCCATTGGAAAACCTGTTTCGTTAAGTTCTGTAGGAGTAAACATATCTCCTGTTGTAATTCCCGATGCAAGATTCAGAGCTCCTCCCCCATGTTTTTCCCCTGCATTTACAGCAACATTCTGAAATGCAGCTGCTACAACATCAGTTGCAGGATAACCATCTCTTATCATTCTTCCCATTAATTCAGCTGTTTGCAAACGCACAGCATCAGCAGTACCATATTGGGGGTTACCTGGGGTGTTTAAAAGGTGAATTATTGCTCCTCGTGATCCTGGAGGAAGCACAGCCAAACCACCGTTATATGGGGTTATTGTAATGGTGTTGTTTGCATCAACAACAACAACATATGCATCGAAATATCCTCCCACTGCGGCACCTATTTTAGGCCCACCTACTATAATCCTTATACCTGAGAAACCATTAGCGGTTGATGCAGCTTGTGCTGCTGTTGCACCATTTTTAAGACTATTTATGGCTGTAACTATAGCACCAAGCCTTGGAGTTTCGTTTCCTTCACCACCAGATAGCACTGCAAAGTTTTGATTTTTTGATAGTATAAATGTAGACTGAAACATGTTTTTTTGCCATGATTGACTCCCTGCTGCAGCACCATTCGGGTCTTGTCCTGTAGGATCTGTGATAACTATAACGTTCATTGTGGCAGATGCGGTGTTAACAACCATAGAAATGGTTATTATAAATATTAAGCAGATAAATATTTTTGATTTCATAACATCAACTCCTTAATATACACCCGGTAACCCAGCAATTTTAATGTTTGAATAGTCTTCAATAACATTCACCGTTACTAACCCTGTATTTTTATCAACCTGTACATCTGCTGCAGCAATTGGGGATACAGATGTACCTGGAATAGTTGTAAGTACAACAGCTTCTTTGGCATTATTTATAGCTTCATTCAATGGAATTTTACGTTTACTTGTAACCAATGTATCTCCTTGTATATAACTTCCTGATCTGAAACCAACGTTTGCTAAACTACTTTTGATAGAAGCAAGAGGTATTATGTCATTTCCTTTAATTATCACTCCTGATATTTGAACTCCCTGATCTCCCACATCTGTGGAAGATGCATATGACATGTAAGTCATGACCCTTCCTGATACGATAAGCATGAAGGCCAATAATAAGATGATTAAAGTGTCTCTTCTAATTTTTATGAACATTCTTTCACCACTTCAGTGCAATAGATATGCACTTATAATATTTATATATGATCTTATCTTGATCCTTAAGTCTGATCTGATCTTGATAGATTTAATGTTATGTACAAATTTTGATATTTTGTATCTTTAAATTAATTAATGAATATGATAAAAAAAAATTTATCTTTATTTTAATTCTTTACATTTGAGAATATCTTCTTTGTATTTATATGCTGCTTCACCAAGACAGACTAAGGCCTTTGTATCACAATTTAAACCCTTTTTAACTCCTTCTACCACCTGATCAGAGGTTGCTCCAAGGGTGCCCTTTTTGAATTTAATTGAGGACATGTCTGTGAGTATGATTTTGCCCGAGGAAATATATTCACTTTGTTTTTCAGCAGCTTTCCTTGAGGCAAATGAAGCAGGAACAATAAAATCTCCTATTTCTAGAACTTTGCTTAATATTTCATTATCTCCCGACTCTCCAGATTCGGAAGAAACAGTAAGTACAACAGTGATACTGCTATAAACCTTTTTTAATTCTGTAACAACGGTTTCAATACCTGCAGGATTGTGCCCGTAATCAAGGATAACATCCATACCGTTATAATTAAATAAATGTTCAATTCTACCGGGAACACCTTCAAAACTTTCAACGGCATCCACAATATTATTTAAGGGTATATTAAAGAATTCTCTAGCTGCAGCAATTGCACCAATTGAGTTGTACACATTATGAAGTCCAACTAATTTCATTTGTATATTAACCACAAAATCCTTTGTTTGGAGTTTGAATCTTCCCTTTGTTTCATCAATTTCCATTGCAAGATAATCTGGTTCCGGTCTAGTTAAACCACATTCACAACTGTATAAACCCGAACCTGTGATTGTTTCTTCAATTTTAATTTGCCTTCCACACCAGCATGTTTTGTATCCCCCTCCCGATTTTTTAGGATCGAGTCCAAAGGTTATAACATTTTCTTGAGTAACAAGACCAAAAATAGTAGGATCATCTGAATTCACTATAATCGGTTTATTTTTGAAGTATTCAATAAATTCTCCTTTAATTTTTGCATAATCCATAAAATCATGATCTTGATCGAGATGGTCCGGGTTAATATTCGTTACTATTCCACAATCTGGTTCGCAACTTTCAACTAGTAATTTAAGATCTCCTGTTTTTCCAAATGTACCTGTTTCAAGAACAGCCACATCACCTGCAAGTCTAGCTTGTAATGGTGGTATATAATCAATATTTCCCTGCAAATTTCTGAAGCCGTGTTCTGTGGGTTTTAAACCAGCACTCCTACATATGTGTTTCAAAAGTGTGGTGGTAGTGGTTTTCCCATTAGTACCAGTTATGCATAGAACGGGTTTTTCAGGTTTGAAAATTTTCAGACAATCTTCAACAGGTAAAATATTAATTTTATAATCTGCTATTTTCTTATAAAGATCTGAGTCTTCATTGAGACTTGGGGGAGGAATTATATAATCTAACTTATTCAAAAATGATTCAGGATGAGCTGTTAAATATAAAGGGATATTATAACCCGTTAATGTATATAAATATTCGCAATCTTTCTTTTCATGAATGTCTGAACCCAATACATTGAGTTTACGATCCATTAACATTCTTACTATGAGGTTTCCCACAACACCACATATTCCAACAACACCATAAACATTAGAATCATTTTCTAATGTTTTTTTAATGTTATCTGAGCTATTCATATTTTTTACATCCCTCTTTGATACCCATCATCATCTTAGACTTAACATCATCGTAGTTGGTTATGGCACCAGGACCAACATGTAAAATAATACATCCTGGATTTGAATATTTAATTGATAAATCTCCTGCGGTTATCATATCCTCAACAGACATTTTAATAGCTTCAGAATCCGCAGCCCCATTAATAACATCATTTGCTGCTTCAATATCAAGTTTTTTTGTTGTTTCATTATATCCGCTGCAAATTATAACATCTGCATATCTTCCAACAACTTCTCCTACTTTGTACTTGTCCCTTGGATTGGTGCTGTCGGGATTGTCAATGAGAACAACAAGTTTTTGATCCTGAAAGCTTTCAAGTGTATTGATAAGCCCTTCTGGTACAAATGCCGCATCAAAATGTACTTTTCTCCCTTTGTAATTGCCAATATACTCCATATGTCCTGCAATTCCTTTAAAACTTTTCAAACCATTTATTATTGAAGTTTCATTGAGTCCATACGCTAGTGCAGCTGCAGAAGCTGCAATGGAGTTTTCAAAATAGTATCCGAGTAATTTGAATGGTGATTCAAACCTGCCTTTAATCCCTAGTTCTGGAATATTATAATCTATATCAATTAATCCCTTCTCTAATTTTCCATTAACCTCACAATTATCATTTTCTGCACAGTAATAAATTGTATTGTTTCTTAAAGGTTCAATATATTCCTTGCACTGTATTCCTGAAATTAAAATCTTACTTGAATTTGCAATGAATAATTTGCGGGCGATATATTTTTCCATTGAATAGTCAAATTCATCCAAATGATCGGGATAAATGTTGGTAATTACCCCAACATTAAGATCTACTTGTGACATTAATCTTGATGTTCCATGTGGAAGTTCTAGAACTGCTATATTGTTTTTCTTGTGAAGACCACCAATAATTCCATCAACTATAACTTCACTTAGAAGATTGCCTATACGGGATGAACAAGTCCATACTTTATAACCTGCATTTTTGAAGATCTCTGACAGAATATGTGTTGTACTGGTTTTTCCAAGGGTTCCTGTGATCCCTATAACATCCAATTCCAGCAAATTGTTTATTAATTCTGAAATGTACTCATTGGTCAATATTTTAATATGATTATCATGGATTAAATGTCTTATTGATGAGTTTTCTGGCACTGTAGGAGATATATAAGCCGAATCAATATTTTCCATACAGGAAGAGATATCAGAACCCATAAGAAGTTCTATTCCTTCTTTTTCCATTATTTTGAGTGTTTTCTGTACTGAAGCTGGAAACTCTTCAATGAGTTTTTTATCCGTTAAAATAACTTTATTTCCTGTGTGGTTCAGGATCCTTGCTGCTGGACGTCCTGCATTACCTGCGCCAATAACTATACATTTCATAACAATTTCTCGCATTATATTTTTTTATTACTTAAATTTGCATTGAAAGTACTTTAATATCTTTGTTTATCTATCTTACTAATCTCGATTCTCATTTTATATTAAAGTTCTTTATTGAATACATTGGATATTCTTCATGAGGTACATTAAATATTACTGTAACTCACAAAGCATTAAATCCATTAGAAAAATAGAAATAAATAATCAAGTACCATGGGTTAATTTGTATCTTTAACAATTTTTTTCAATACTTTACTTGCAGGATCCATTCCCTGAGCCCCTATCAGCAATATAGTATCGATTTTTCCTGCTGATCCAATACAGTAGTTCAATGCAGGGTATAAATTTTCTTGAAACACATAATCAAAACCATGTTCTGTTAAGGTATTAAGCACAATGTTTTTTTCAACTAATTTAACTGTATTTAAATTATCAACCGCTTCGGCACTACTTGTAACAATTAGGTTATAATCAACATCTTCAAGTCCATTTACAAGAGCTTCTGCATTTAAACGATTAATTGCTTCTCCTCGGGAACCTCTAATTGCAAATACGATGTAGAGAACTCCTTTACACATTTTAGCTGCACTTTTTATTGTGGCAATTATTCCATCTGGATTGTGGGCAAAATCATCAATTATTAATGGATCAGTGCCAAGCACAGTGAATCTTCTTTCAAGAGGTTTATAAGATGAAACAGCATGTTTAATAATTTCAAAATCAATATTTAAAGCTAAAGTAGCCCCTATTGCTGCCATGGTATTTTGTATGAAATGTTTGCTTTTAAATGGAAGTTCCTCCATTTTCAGGAAAATTTTTTCATTGATATAAATACCATCGGTTTTCAATGTTACATCTTGACTTAGCGATTCATTCACTGAACTACCATAAAATGAGACGTTTACAGATTTGTCTTTGGATATGAGATCTCCCATTTCAATTAATAATTGATCATCAGAATTTAAAACAGCATAAACATTATTTGTACCGTTGTCATGTGATTTTCCTGATTCATTTTTGGATGAAATAGCTTCTAAAGATCTGTATATTTCATTAAAGGTTTCTTCAATTGAATTTACAAGACCTATGTGATCAAGGCCAACATTTGTGATTACAAGTACATTTGGATCTACTGCTGCTGTCATGAGATGTGCATGGTCTTTCATAAGTTTGTCAAGCCATCCTTGAACTTCTGAAACCTCTATAACCAATGCTTGAATTTTTTCACCGGATACATATTCAAATTCTGCTAATTGGTTTGCAACAACTGGATCAATCAAAGTATTAAATTCAGATTGAGCATCTGTATTTGTGTAAGTGTTATACCCTGCTTCAGTAAGTATACTGTAGATCATATGAGTTGTTGTGGATTTGCCATTTGTACCTGTAACAACCACACGAAGAGAATCTTTGGCAAAATTTTTAACAGCCCATTTTAATGCAAATGCATTGGCAATTTCTATTTTGGGCGTTATTATAATGGGTATTTCCAATTTTTGGGCTATTTCAATAGCTTTTTCCTGGGGATTTTGTGTTATTATACATGAAACACCTTTTTTATTTGCTATTTCTACTCCTTTATCATCAATCCAATGTCTTATAACAAAATCACCAGGTTTAGCATGGTTAAGAAAAGTAAAAATACCCTTTAAAGGTTTTTCAGGTCCTATTAATTTTCCATTCAACACTTTGGCCAGGCTAGATGTTGTGATCTCAATCATATTATTCATTTCCTTTTAATGGATTAAAGAACTTTATATCCGTATAAAGCAATCAAACACACAATTATAGTTGCTGCCCAGTAAAGCAAAACTATTTTTTTCTCGGATAATCCCTTGTAATGAAGAGTATGGTGCAATGGTTCTACCGGCAGTTTTATAATATGAGCTCTATGAAGAAGGCTTACAATAACTGAAAATATAGGAACTGCAATTGCTATAACTGCAAAGTATACAATATCTCCCAGAAATGCTGCTGTCATATAACCGGCACCAAGGGCAAAGGCACCTGTATCTCCCATGAAAATACTTGCAGGATATCTATTAAAAACTAAAAATCCTAAGCATGCTCCGGTTAGTATAATAAATGGTAAAGATCCACTTGGATTTCCTGTAGAAATTGCAAATATTGCGGAAGCAGCAGATGCTATGGCAAGAATTCCTGCTGCAAGTCCATCCATTCCATCGATAAGATTCACAGAATTTATTGAACCAATAATTCCAAATATTACAACCGGTATTATTAACAATCCAATATTAAATCCCAGTACTGAAGCACCAACAGCCCCTGAAGCTACAAGGAATAACGATACAAGTATTTGGGCTAAAATTTTTTCATTCTCTTTTATTTCACTTTTAATAGGTGCTTCACCAGTAATTTCAACCAAATTATTTTTTAAGAGATTTTCAAGGTCTTTTTTAGCTTTGGGGGTGGTTACCCTTGCATTTTCACCTGTTTTAATAGTTAATCTTCCAATTTCAACTGGATTTGGACTGATATTCCTGATAACTTTTTGTATTTCCTTGGTTTTTAACCCGATTAGATCGTCCATCAAACCAACTACACCTGCAGTCATCATGATCATAACAGTTAGAACAAGACTTTTATCTGTATAGAAAATGCATGCAAGTAAGAGAACCCCCAATAGAATAGCAAGTCCGCCCATTGTGGGTGTACCTGCCTTATGGCTGTGTTCAGTAACAATTGGATTGTCCTTTACATCAGCATATTTCAACAACTTCTTTATAAATAGGGTAAAAAATGCTGTTGATATGAATGCAAGTAAGAATATGAAAATTTCTACAGGAATATTGCTCAATTTACCACCTTATAATTGTTTTATTGGAATTAACTTGCATTTATGGATTTTAAATGCAATAAATATATCTATGTAATCTTTCTAATTGTTTTGTGTTAAACTTTTAATATTCAATTAACATACTTTTGTTTTATAATTAATGAATTATGAAAATTAAATAGAATTTTTCTCCAAAATTTCAAGTTTTTCAGCTATATTAACAGCAGCACCTATTGTTTCACCCCTAACAGTTATACGTTCATGATTTGGGGGTCCGTGGATAAGCCAGGGAGTTTCATGTGAAATTTCTCTAAATTTATAGTTATTTTTATTAGATGGATAATTACCCACAGGTATTTCAATACCTGAATAATCTTTAATTCTATTTTTAAGTTTTAAAGCATCCCATTTACCAGATGCCATATTAATTAATTCATGCATGATATTCACATTCGTTGCAGCGTAAGTGATATATCTTGTACCGCTAGGTCTGGCATTGATTTCTATTACCTTATTTTCATTGGTTTCAGGGTCAAATATAATATCAATATCTGCTGTTCCTTCTAATCCCATAGAATCTGCAATTTTAACTGCAATGTCTTGGATTTGTTTGTTATTTTTGGTATTATTGATTCCATCTAATTCTAAAGGTGCTTTTTTTATTTTTTTAAGTGGATGGATTCCTTCAAGTGTTGTTTCGCCCTTATAAACTGGAACCAGTGGTACTGATTTTCCCTTCCATCTCAAAATTTCGATGGAAACTTCCGGTCCTTCAATGAATTTTTCAGCCATGGCTGTTTCATATTCCATGAAATATTCTTCTATTTTTTCTTTCGAAGATACGATGTTAATTCCGAATCCGCCCTGTCCTTCATCCTGTTTCAAGACCAGAGGGATTTTATTAATATTTTGTCCATTTAAAACCTCATGATTATTTTTTGAGATTTTAAAGCATTTGGGGGTATTAATATTATTTTTAATCAAAAATTCTTTGGTTTTATACTTTTTTGCGCATATTGATGCTGCATGAACTCCTGCTGCAGCAACAGGTATGCCATATTCGGTTTCAAGATTTTCTTTCATAATTGCTACTTCAACAAGAGGCCCATCAATTCCTATCAATGGTACAACTCCATCCACATCCTCTTTAATAGCAATCTCCATTGGTCCGTCCATTCCCCTAGGAACGATGTGATGTGAATCTGCAAGTTCTAAGTTGGGGGAATTTGTGGTTGATTCTGTAATAATGCTTGTTATGGAATTTTTTTTGTTGTAGATTGCTACATCATCGAAAAGACGAGCTCCTATAAAAAGTATCTTCATTTTATCACAATTTTACTTTAAATAAATTTGATTATTGTAAATTTCATTGATTAATAAATTAGATTTTATTATAATTCTTTCTTAATTAGAGTCAATCTTTTATTTATATTAAAGTTATGATTCAATTTGTTAATAGGTTATAACCAAATAATTAGCAGGTATCAAATCAATCAATGAATGTTTATATTTTGATTTGATGTTAAACATTGAGATTATTCTTTAAAATTCTAGAAAGTTCTTCAACACCATTTTTTACTTCATTAGAAACTTGGTTTGATAAATCTATATTCTTAGGTTGTACACCTATTAAAAGAATTTTAGCATCTGTAAATGATTCAATATACTTGATCATAAATGATATTGGCATGGCGTGTGTTGAAATACTGTAATTAGCAATTTCATTGCTTTTTATTAATTTTATTTCTCCGGGATTCATATCCATTTCAACAGCATCAATGAAGATTATATGCGATGGTTCTTCTTTTCTTATAAGTCCAGTATAATTTTCTGGCACTGTTTCAGCATTTATAATCATAAAATCCTTTTGTTTTTTGAATATTACCTTCAATTTTCTGGCTACAATTGGACCTATAGCATCGTCTCCACGCATAACATTTCCTATGCATAAAAATATGACAAGTTTATGATCTTTAAGAAATTTTTTCAATTCTTGCTCTAACACTTTCCAATCCTCCGCCCATTATATAGTACAAATCTAAACGTAGTTTATCACCACAATCAACATTTAGCTTTTCTACAGGGATAATTAATGGTGGATTTAACATGGGTGTAGGGCCGCAGATAATATTTTTTGTAATTAATGTGAAAGTAGTAATTTTAACAGCAGTGACAATTCCAGCTGTTTTTATAGTCATATCTATTGATTTATGGAATGTTTCATCTATGTGTTTAACAAAAATTATTTTACTGTAGAATAATGGCTCTCCTAAAATCAGATTTTTAGGATTATCATCTTCATCATAACATATATGTTCAACTTCAACTTGAATTGGTTCAACACAGTTTATGATTCCATAGGGAATAATAATTCCATTATGTTTCAAATATTTTCTCATGGAGTTTAAAATTGGAACTTGTTCTTCATCAATAAGTGCAGTATCCAGCATTTCGCATATTATTACATCTGCATTTTTAGAAATAGATACTTTACTGGCATCTGCACATATAACATCTACATTCTTGAAGCATTCAAGGTTTGTTTTGGCTCGTTTTGCCGTGGATTTATTTATTTCTATCGCGAAAACATGGTCTGCATTTGGAGCTGCCCATGCAGAAAGAATTCCTGAACCGGCTCCTATATCATATACAATACCTTTTGCTAATGTTGAAATGGCTTCATAAAATCCTGCCAATCTTTCGGTATCTGATGTAAGGTTATGATGATAGGACGTTTATTACACCTTCATTTAAATTATAAAAAAATTGTAGATATTAAAATTAATAAAAAATTAAATATTCTTATTCTGAAATGAATAAGAGGATAAGATGAAAAAATATTATTCTATCTTTTCACCACTTGCTGTACTTGTTAGTTTGACGTGTTCAACACCTTTTAATCTCATGATTTTTTCAGTTAAATCACGGATGTATTTAACATCTCCTTTAACAACAACAACTTCTAAACAGTATTTTTCTGTCATGTGAACATGCATAACAGCGTTGATGTACTCCCTGTAATCATGCTGGATATCGGTTAGGTCTTCCATAACGCCGGTGTAATGATGATCGTATATAACTGCGAGTATTCCTATTCTCTCGCCTTCCATTTCATTCATCCACTGGTATCTGACTATATAATCTTTTAATGCATCCCTTATACCTTTAGACCTTGATTGGTATCCTCTATCTTTTAATACTTCGTCAAATTCATTTAGTAATTTTTTCGGTAATGACATACTTATTCGCATCATGTTATACCCTCCCCTTTTATAATACCATAATACTAAATTTGGCACTATTTAAATTTTGTCCTTAAAAAAGACAAATATTTCATACAAATTAATTATCCCCAAACATTTACATTATTCTTCTATAATTCACAAACATACTATATAAAATTAATACTTAATACTTTTTACTCTTATCCTCATTATGAATATTAATCTAAAAATTTCTTGAAATCAAATGTTATTGAGAATGGAATGATTTGAATAAAAATTCACTCATTAAACAATAATATTAATCATATTCAACAATAAATTAACAATATTAAAATGTTCTGAAATATTATGTACAACTATTTGGAGGAGTAAAATGGAAGTTAAAGAAGCCATGAATCAGGGCGTAATTACTGTTGATCCAGAAATTCGGCCATTAGAAGCATTTGAAAAGATGTATAAAGAAGGTGTACGAAGATTATTTGTTTTGGATAGTAATGGAAATCCAAAGGGTGTTGTTTCCTACTCTGATTTAATAGGAGTTTTAGGGAGTTTGAGACCTACAAACAAGGAAATGGCAACTCTAAAAATATCAGATATAATGTCTGAAGATGTTATGACAATAGATGCAGATAATGGAATTGAGGATGCTGCAAATTTAATGGTGAGAGCAGATGTTTCGGGCCTGCTAGTTCTGGAAAATGACAAACCCGTGGGAGTTATAACAAAAACAGACATTTGCAGGATGGTAGCTGCAGAGCTTTTGGTTCCTATTTAATTAAAAAAAATGATAATTGTTGTTTATATGGTGTTAAAAGTCTGAATATTAACTCAAAAATTTGTTAATTTGAATATAGGCATTCTTTTTTATTATGAATTAGTATTTTAGTACTATTTTTTTTATCTTTTTTTATCTTTTTTTAGTTTGATCTAAAATATGGTATGAGATTAGATTTTTTTTATAAATATTCAAAATAATCCTATTAAACAAGTAAAATGAATAAATATTTGATAATAAATTAAAAAAGGATGCGGCTGCCGGGATTTGAACCCGGGTCGTAGGCTTGGAAGGCCCAAGTCCTAACCAGACTAGACTACAACCGCAATGCGGCGTCCGGGATTTGAACCCGGGTCACTGACGTGGCAGGCCAGAGTCTTAACCAGGCTGGACTAACACCGCATAGAATGTTCTTGACAACATACCATGGTTTTGGGTTTATGTTATATAAGTTTTTAGGTTACTAATCATTTTATTATAAAGAGAATTTCCGATGCTGCTTTGCAAATAGTAATAAATTTAAATTATATTTAACATAATTTTTATTAATCTGGATTAAATTATGTTATTTATGTAATAATATATCAGAAAACATTATATAGGAGGTAAAAGGAAACTTATTTCCGATGAGATCATTGTGATATTATAAAAGCATATAATTGAATTAGCTATAATTAGAAGTGATTTTTTGGAAAGGTAAGGAAGTTCATCTTTAGATAATAATTCAAATTTAAATTAATACGATCCGGAACTTTCTGAATAAAAATAATAATTTTAAAATGATTAAATTATGGGAGGGATAAAAAACGAATGTCAATCTTAAACAAATTGGTCTGCCTCTGGCCATAATTATATTTGTATTTGTTATGCTGATACCTCTGCCGGGTTTGAGTTATTCTGGACATGCTGCAATAGCTCTTTTGATTTTTGCAATAATAATGTGGGCCACAGAAGCACTCCATCTGGCTGTAACTTCTTTAATACTGCTATTTTTACAACCATTATTAGGTATAGAGAGTTTTAACAATGCAGTCATTGGTTTTGCTAATCCAATCATATTCTTGATGATTGGGGGTTTTATATTAGCTGAGGCCATACGAAAAAGTGGTCTTGCTGAACGTTTAACTTATTTCTTACTTTCTAAACTTGGTACCAGTCCGAGTATGAGTCTTTTTGCAGCTGTTTTTTCTACGGGTATTCTTTCTGCATGGATTGAGAATGTTGTTGCATTTGCAATGCTACTCCCAATTATTAAACAGATTGTGCCTTTAATGGGTGTAAATGAACCCGAAAAGGGTAACAGCAACTTTGCAAAGGCAATGGTACTGGGTGCTTCTTATGGTTCACTTGCCGGTGGTTTTGGTACCGAAATTGGAACAGCCCCCAACCTGATGGCGGCAGCATATACACATTTACCATTTGCAAACTGGATGATATTTGGATTTCCACTTGCAATAATAATGTTGTTTGTTACTTGGAAGCTTTTAGGCTGGATATTTCCACCGGAGGTTAAAGGAATTGTTGGTGGAATGGATACAATTACCGATACCCTAAGTAAAATGGGTGCAATGACAAAAACAGAAAAGATAACCCTTGCAATATTGTTGTTTACAATTGGATTATGGGTTACAACAGGTATAACTGGAATTGACAGTTATTCTGTTGCATTAATAGGTGCTGCATTGTACTTCATAAGCGGGGTAATAGACTGGAAAGATGCTCAGAAAAATATTGACTGGGGACTTATAGTATTCTTTGGAGGAGCTCTTTCTCTTGGAGCAGCACTACTGAATACTGGCGCTGCCACTTGGTTGATACAAGATTTAATTGGAATGCTTGGAACTAATGTTTCCACTGTTTCCATAATGCTCTTATTAATGATAATTGGTGTGTTAATAACGCAAGTAATGTCCAACATAGCATTATCTGCTATTTTGATACCACTTTCAGTTACACTTGCTGCTGCTCAGGGTCAACCTGTGGGAATTTATGCAGTGCCTGTAGCTATTGCATGCTCTCTATCATTCATGTTCCCAATGGCAGATCCAACAGTTGCAATGGCATATGGAACGGGTTATGTGAAGATCAAGGAAATACTCAAAGCAGGAATCCCATTGGTTGTGATAGGGATTATCCTGACAGTAATCATAATGTTGACCATAGCAAAACCATTCCTTGGATAAATAAAAAGAGCAGGAGTTTCAAGTTTTTAATCAATTAAACTCCTTTATTTTCCTATTTTTTTAAATAAAAATATCTAATTAGTTAAGAATGTGAATATCTATTTTAATAATTTTCAGAATTAGTATGGGTTTATATGTAACTTTGTTCAAAGAATGAAAAGATTTCTTAAGGAATTAATTAAATCTTAATAAACATTTATCAAATTAATATTAATCAGCTAAATTTGTAAATAACGGTGAAACCATGTATATAGTTATAATGGGTGCGGGAAGGGTGGGTCTGACTCTGGCAACTTCATTAGTTGCAGTGGGTCATGATGTAACCCTTATTGAAAATGATTCAGATTTATGCGGTAACGCTGCAAGAGAGCTTGACGCATTGGTGATATGTGGAAATGGCACTGATATAAAAACTCTTTTAGAGGCTAACATTGCTGATGCCAATGTTTTTGTTGCAGCAACTGGAAATGATGAGGCAAATCTACTTTCTTGTATTCTTGTTAAGGATTACAATATTTCAAAAGTTATTGCAAGGGTTAGTAACCCTGATCATGATGATGCCTTCCGTAAGGTGGGAATAGATGTGGTTGTAAGTCCAGAGCTTACTGCAGCAGGCTATCTAGAAAAGCTAATCACACGGCCCAAGATAGCAGACTTGATAGTAATTGGAAAGGGAAATGCTGAACTACTTGAACTCAGTGTGGATAATGCTAAGATGGTTGGAAAAAAAATTGGGGATATCAGTCCTACAGATGATTATATTATTGCAGCAATCCATAAGAATGGGGAAATAAAAATTCCAAAAGATGGTATGATGCTAAAAAAAGGAGATAGAATATCTATTTTAGCAAAAACAAAAGCAATTAAGGCAGTTACCAAAAAGTTTACAAAATAGGATAATTAATAACAACATATATCTATAAAATCTAATTTTTAAATATTTTTTATCTAATTTTTTTATCAAAAATTTCCATATCAATATTCTCTCCAAATATTTCTGCCAACCTTTCGATTGAGAAATTTTTCATTTCAACGAAATCATCCCGATCAAACCCTAGTTTTTCATAACCCTTAGAAATTCTTAAATAATCTGTGAAAAACCTTCTAAAATGAAAATTATGAAATATTCCATGAAAGTAGGTTCCTGCAGTCAATCCATTTACAGCACCATCAAAACCTGATTCATAATTGTTACCACATCCCTCAGTAACCTCCAAAAGGGGTTTTGAATTTCTAAGATAAGAAAGTCCTTCATGAAGTTCATAACCCTCTATAATGTTCCCATTCATGCATTCAAACATCCCTTCATCAAGTACTTTACCTTGGCTCTGGGTAACTATTTTTTCTACTTCTCCAAACCTTGTTTGAACATCGAGAAGTGCTAAACCTTTCACACTCCCATATTTGGATTCCTTAAAATTATCATCTATGATATCGTTGCCCAATATTTGATAGCCTCCACATATTCCAAAAATTGGAATTTTGGAGGACAGACTTTTAATTTCATCTGCTAGACCAGATTCTTTTAATGCAACTAGGTCGCTAACACTGTTTCTTGTGCCGGGAATAATCAATGCATCAACAGTACCGATTTCATCACACATTTCAATTAACTTTATTGAAACATCAGGTTCATATTCCAAAGGATCTATGTCCGTGAAGTTGGATATCCTCGGCAGTCGCATAACCCCAATTTTTATCCTACCATTAGATGAGTATTTGTGTTCAGATAATGAAGCTGAATCTTCTTCAGGGAGTTTAAGGCTGTCATCGTACGGCAAAACACCTAGTACTGGAACTCCCACAATGTCTTCTATCTGGCGTATTCCCGGCATTAGTATGTCAAGATTTCCCCTGAATTTGTTGATAATAATCCCTTTGATCCGTTTTCTATCCTCTTCGGGTAGAAGAGAGAATGTACCTGCAATTGATGCAAAAACTCCGCCACGATCAATATCTGCAACCAGAATAACATCTGCATCTGCCATTCTTGCAATTTGCATATTTGCAAGGTCTTTGTCCAACATGTTTATTTCTGCAGGAGAACCAGCACCTTCAATTACAATAATTTCATAATCTTTCTTTAAAGCTTCAAGGGAGCTTTCAATGGCTTCAAGTGCTTCTTTTCTAAAATTATTCTGATAATGGTAGAAGTTCATGTCTCCGGCGGGTTTTCCATGGACAATTACTTGGGAGACAAAATCTTCTTTAGGTTTAAGAAGTATTGGATTCATATTATATGATGGTTCAACCCCGGCAGCCTCTGCTTGGATAACTTGGGCCATTGCAATCTCTGCATTTTCATTCGTTGTGTAAGAATTAAGCGACATATTCTGAGATTTAAAGGGTGCAACTTTGTAACCTCTTTTTGCATATGTTCTGCACAGTGCAGTGACCACAACACTTTTACCTGCATTAGAAGAGGTTCCCTGTACCATTATACATGTTTTTTTGTTTTTAGGATGCAATTTTGGCCTCCAATAAATTTGAATATTATAAATTTTATTAAATTTTTTTAGTAAACTAATTACAACTTGAGATCATTTATTTTTTTAACGTTTAATACATGATGCATAAATCTAAATTGTTAGTTAAATTCAGTTAATTTTTATGATATATAATATATTAAATTCAGAGATTAACATTAAAAATAGATATTATGGGTTTATTCTCTTGAATTAAACTTTGTAAATTATTATTTTTTTTATTACAACCCGTTTTATACTTAGAAGCGGATAATAATTTATCAATCATATATGATTTTTCCTTAACCCATGCTTTTATATACCTGAAGTTACTAAAAAAAAAAAAAAATTACTGTAGAAAAAAAAACTATAAATGATACAATAAATAAATATTTGAAAATTCAAAAGACAAATCTAATATACAAGATCGTGTAATATATTATCAACAGTATAGCTTAAAAAACACGTTGATTTTTGTATTATGCAAAATTCAGGAGGCTGTCATAGATTATGGCAAGTTCAAATTCACATTCAAACAGTTCATTCAAAGAAAAGCTTGATTTCAGAAGTTATAAATCTTCGGGAGATATAGATGTCCCTGATAGAATAATAGATCAGATTATCGGCCAGGAAGAGGCTGTTGAGACCGTTTTCAAGGCAGCGAAACAAAGAAGAAATGTACTTTTAATTGGGGAGCCTGGAATAGGTAAATCAATGCTTGCAAAGGGAATGGCAGAACTTCTGCCACCTGAAGAACTCCAAGACATCTTAGTATATCCCAATATGGAAGACAATCACAATCCGCTCATTGGTGCAATGCCTGCTGGTGAGGGTAAAAAGGTTGTAATGAACTACAAAATTAAGGCCAAGGGTCAAGAAGAAAAGAAAAACATGTTCATGATGGTTATAATAGGGTTTATTATCGTCGTGGGGTTCATATTACAGAAATATCTAGAAGCCATCATAGCTGCAGGAATTGTTCTACTTGTTATGATGCAAATGAAACCTCGTAGTACTGTTATGGTCCCAAAACTTCTTGTAAATAATGAAAGCAAGAATACTGCACCATTTATTGACGCAACAGGTTCACATGCAGGAGCATTATTAGGTGATGTGAGGCATGACCCTTATCAGTCAGGAGGACTTGGAACACCCGCACACGAACGTGTTGAGGCAGGAATGATACACCGTTCCAACAAGGGAGTATTATATGTTGATGAGATTGGAACCATGAAAATGAAAACGCAGCAGGAACTCTTAACAGCCATGCAGGAGAAAAAATACTCCATAACTGGACAGAGTGAAACCAGCAGCGGTGCAATGGTACGTTCACAGGAAGTACCTTGTGATTTTGTTTTGGTTGCATCTGGAAATCTTCAAGTTCTGGAAGGAATGCATATTGCATTGCGTTCAAGAATAAGGGGTTATGGTTACGAAGTATTCATGAAGGATTCCATGCAGGACACACCAGAAAATCGTGATAAATTGGTTCAGTTCATTGCTCAAGAAGTTAAAAAGGATGGTAGAATACCTCACTTTAGCAGAGAAGCCGTTGCAGAAATAATTCGTGAAGCACAGAGAAGAGCAGGTAAAAAAGATTCATTAACACTTAAACTAAGAGATCTTGGAGGTCTTGTAAGGGCAGCTGGTGACATTGCTAAAGGTGAAGGTGCAGACAGTGTTACAATAGCTCATGTTATTAGTGCTAAAAAACTTGCAAGAACACTCGAACAACAGATCGCTGATAGATACATAGTTCAGAGGAAAAAGTACAGTGTCTTCAAATCTGAGGGAAGCGAAGTTGGAAGGGTGAACGGTCTGGCAATAATAGGTGATCGAAGCGGTATATTACTCCCAATAGCTGCAGAATCAGCTCCGGCACAGAGTAAGGATGAAGGTAAAATTATAGCAACTGGTAAACTGGGAGAAATTGCTAAGGAAGCAGTTCAGAACGTCAGTGCTTTGATTAAAAAGAATACAGGTACTGATATATCCAATCATGATATACACATACAGTTCCTTCAAGCATACGATGGTGTTGAAGGAGACAGCGCAAGTGTATCAATTGCAACAGCAGTTGTATCTGCACTTGAAAACGTTCCAGTAGACCAATCAGTTGCATTAACCGGATCATTAAGTGTTAGGGGAGATGTTATGCCTGTAGGTGGAGTTACTGGTAAAATTGAAGCTGCTGCTGAGGCAGGAATGAAAAAGGTCCTTATACCTGCTGCTAATATGGATGATGTTATGATCGAGGAAAGATACAAGAATAAAATTGAAGTCATTCCAGTAGAGAATATGAGCGACGTATTAGAACATGCACTTATTGGTAATGGTAAAGAAGGTCTCATTGAAAAGATGAAGAAAATAACTGATATAGTTCCAAAGGGAATACTTCAGAAACCACATAAACCAGTAACCCACTGAGGATTAATTAAATTGTATATAACGAAAGGATTTCCTTTCATTTTTTTTAATTTTTAAATTTATTATATATTTGAGGTCTTTCTTTTTTCAGATATTTTTCAACAATTCTTCATATCCGGATTTTACATAGTATTATAAGTGTGGATAACAAATATTTTACAATAGGATTAATTTATTGAATAAAAATAAAAGTTGATCCTGGATTCAAATTAATTTAGTAGGTACTAATTTTTGATATCAAAGAGATTTAAATTCGAAAGATAACATTTTGAGCGTATAAAGCCTATTTTTTTATTGGATTCCGGGAAGGTAAAAGGAAGATAAAATGGAAAAACTTAGATTTAAAGATTTAGATATATCTAGCGAGATACAGAGAGCTGTTGAAGACATGGGATTCGAGGAGGCCACTCCGATTCAATCTCTTGCAATACCACATGTCCTAAAGGGAAAAGACGTTACTGGTCAGGCCCAGACAGGAACAGGTAAAACAGCAGCCTTTGGAATACCAATACTGGAGATGGTTGACCCATCCGAAAGGGATCTCCAGGCAGTTATACTGTGTCCAACCAGAGAACTTGCAATTCAAGTTGCAGAAGAACTGAAAAAACTCTCAAAATACATGAAGAGAGTTTCTGTATTACCCATATATGGTGGCCAGCCAATAGATAGGCAGATTAAAGCACTTAAAAAGGGTGTGCAAATTATAATAGGCACACCTGGTAGAGTGATGGATCATATGAGGCGTGGAACCTTAGATATGGGAAAAGTTAAAGTTTTAGTTCTTGACGAAGCCGATGAAATGCTTGATATGGGATTCAGAGAGGATATAGAGTTTGTTTTGGATTACATACCTGATGAGAGACAGATACTTCTTTTCTCAGCAACAATGTCTCCAGATATTTTGTACATAACCCGAAGATATCAGGATGACCCAGAATTTTTGAAAGTTGTACCCAAGGAACTTACAGTACCAGAAACCGAGCAGATCTATTTTGAAGTGAAAGAAAAAATGAAATTAGATGTACTTTCACGCCTTTTAGACATTAGTGACTTTAAATTATCTCTTGTCTTTTGTAACACCAAAAGAAGAGTTGACAAACTTGTAAGCCACCTTCAAATAAGGGGATATGCTGCTGATGGCCTCCATGGAGACATGAGTCAGAGACAGAGGGATAGTGTAATGTCCAAGTTCCGATCAGGAAACATAGAGATCCTAGTTGCTACAGATGTTGCTGCACGTGGAATAGATGTTGAAAATGTAGAAGCAGTTTTCAACTATGATGTGCCAAATGATGATGAATACTACGTTCACAGAATAGGAAGAACAGGAAGAGCAGGTAAAACTGGTATTGCTTATACTTTTGTTTCTGGAAAAGAAGTTTATCAACTAAGGGACATAATGAGGTACACAAAAACTAAGATCGAACAACAGCAGATACCATCCATTAGTGATGTCCAAGAGATCAAAACAACAAACTTCCTCGAGAAGATTAAACGAATAATAAACAATGAAAAACTCGATAAAGAAGTTCATATGGTTGAGAAGATGATGGCAGAAGACTACAGTTCAGTAGAAACAGCTGCAGCTCTTTTAAGGATTGTTATGGAAAAATCAGGCAACAGTCCTCAGGCATCAGCCGAAGAATTCGGAGATACTGGTGCAGGATCAGGACAAGTTCGATTCTTTATTAACATAGGAAGAAAGGACAGGGCTAAAGCAAGGGATATTATAAAAGCTATAGCCGATAGGACCGGACTTTCAAGCGGTTCCATTGGAAAAATAGATGTATTCGACAAGTTTTCATTTGTTGAAGTACCTCAAGCCAGTGCTAGCGAAGTAATTTCTTCTATGCGTGGAGCAAAAATCAAGGGCAGATCAGTTAATATGGAGCCTGCTAACAAAAGAAGTTAGGATGTCTCATCCTAAAATCTTACTTTTTTTATTGTACCATAAGATCAAAACAAGTCAAAAATTATCCACTTTGAATAAGAATTTGTAGCATTGAAATTATTTGAATTTTTATTTTATTAAATGAACTAAACTGAAGAGGTTAGTTAAATGTTGAAAAGAAAAGATTTAAAGGGAAAGTGGCACAGTCCAATCATTGAAACCATTGAGAATCCAGATGGAAGTGTGATGTATATTGAACGGGAAGCTATTTTTATTGATGATAATTGGGATATATTCATAAGATCCTTCCTGGATGAAGAGGGTAAAGTACCATTTTTCACTATTCATGCTAAAGGAAATTATACATTGGGAGATGAATCTCCTGATCTGGAAGGCGCAGTACATGTGGACTTTAATAATAGGGCTAGATATGTGACAGCCCATATGCAATCACTTGTTGATATGTTAAACGAGACAAGTCCATTTGATGGAGAGTGGATGATAGATCTTGAGCAGGATGTAAGCTCAAAGGGTTGTGTACTGGTACCTTCTGTTGAAACATGTCCTGTTGAATATGATGTTATTAAAATTCAGGGAAATGAAATTTATTTTGGAGATTTCACAGAAGAACAGAAGGAAGATATTAAAAAATTAGCACATGGTGATATGAATCCTTCAGAAAGATCAGTTGGAATATGTAGCACAGAAAACAGGCCTCGCCAACTAATAAAATATCCTCTGGTTAAGGAATAATACTATTAATTATTTTCATATTTTAATTCTATTTTTTTTTAAATTATTTGTAAGCATATCTTATTTTATAGAGAATTTAAAACATAAATTTTACCATGCAACTGCAATTATGGCCGTTACAGTTATTATGAAACAGATAGCCAGTATTTTTAAAGTTGCAATATCCAATTTTCGTGCTAATTCCTCATTACCGCCCTTAAAGTATCTTATTGAAAATGCAGATTCAAGTAACACAATGCAATAATGAATAAACCATATGCTGTTATTAAATGTCCAACAGTGATAATTCCTGCAGGGGCTAAATTTGTTATAAGAACCATGTTGGTTATACCAACAAACATAGCACTTCCTTCCATGAAAACCTTCCCTGATAGGATAAAATTAGGAGTGACATTAATCCTGCAAATACAGCTATAAATATTCCTATAAGTGATATGGAAAGAACAGTCAAATCTTCACGGGTTACAAATATTCCAGTTCTTAACTGGGAGAACACTGTATCATTCATAGAAGGATCACCCATTGTGGTATTGTAGAAATATGGTTTTTGCACCATCCTCAAACCATTTTCATTGGTGTTATTAAGAATCTCAATGGTATATCCTGGTATATTTACTTCTGCACCAATCTTTGAAGATTCTGTGTCCGGAACATATGCCAACTGATCCATTCCAAGCTGTTTATCTTGAATATCAATAGTTAAAAACTGATTATCTACAGGGAAACGGAACATATCAAATTTTTTTGTAATGGTAGAAGTTACTTTGTATAATGCAAATTTTTCATTTCCATTGGTTGAATTTTTTATTAATTCTTTATTGTCAATACTTCCATCTACAACCTGGAAAAATTCGCCTGGATCAACATTTCCAGTCCATTTAAACCATATATAAAAATCTACTGTCCAACTATCATCTTTTTGAGATATAGATTTAACAAGATCAACATAAATTCCTGTAGTTGCCTTTTCTGCGGTGTCAGGAATTTTGAGGTCCTCTGAATTAAATCCAGATTCAACAACATTTGGATCAATTTGATTTTCAATATTAATTAATTCTTAATCAGTATTACTGTATGTGAACCAGATTAAGCCCACACCAATTATTGTTAAAACTAAAATTAAGGTTATTACCCACAAACGGCATACGTTATGTCTCTCAATAAACTTTTGTAATCTACTAACCGTTATTAGTCCCCCAAAGTAATTCTAATTATTAGTAAGTTTGGTATTAGAATTTAAGTCATACGAAATAAATTGGAGGATGTCAAAAATGTAATTAAAGTAAATAATCAATAGTGAAAGTTAGGAAATTCAAATTATCAATAATAATTATATGAAACTGATAATTAAAAAAAAAATATAATTTTTATTCATATTTTTTCAAATAGCCTGCAACAGAAGAAGCAACTGATATGGTACTTACATCAGATTTAAGCGTATCTGTGGCGAATACATCATCGACTCCTGCAGCAAATATTTTTAAAAGAGCATCTTCAACAAGTACAGGGTGAACACACCCAACTACAACTTTATTTGCTCCAAGATCCCTCAATATTTTGGATGCATTAACAATTGTACCACCGGTACTAATAATATCGTCTATAATTACAACATTTCTTTCTGCAACATCTAGATTTTTAAGTTTAGTTTCCACTTTTTCTGGTGATATCCTTGTTTTTTCAAGATAATCACATTCACATTTCAATATTCCTGAAACTTCCTCTGCAAATCCAAGCGCTCCTTTGTCAGGTCCTATAATTATTGGATCATCAATCGTTTCCTTGATATAATTGGCTATCATAGGCATTGCAGATATTTCATGAACAGGAATGTTGAAAAATTGTTTAATATTTTTTTCATGAAGATTAACAGAATATATTTCTGAAGCACCTGCTGCTTCAAGTAGTTCGGCTATTATAACTGCTGAAACTGCTTCTCCACTCTTAAATCTACGTTCCTGCCTACCATAACCAAAGTAAGGAATCACAACTCTGGTCCGTTCTACGCCCAAGCTTTTAAGATTTTTAAGTAACAGGAATAACTCCATAAGGTTTTCATCCTGAGGATATCCTGTTGATTGTATCACAACAACTTCCTTTGGAACTTCACCTTTTACCCGTATATAACGTTCCCCATCAGGGAACCGTCTGGTTTCAATTGGACTTAACTTTTCTTCTAAACTCCAAGCAACTTTAGCAGCAAGTTTCTGTGATGCAGATCCTCCTATTATCAAAAAGACCACCTTTTCCTGTTGGTATAATCATTGTAATCATCAATGTAACTTTTAATAGTCATAAACTTAAATTATTTCAACCAGTATTTATCTGTTGAGTTAATGATAGAATCATTTATTCAATATTTGTTAACTTTATTAATAAGCTTCCCATAATAGTAGGACATAATCAATAGGAACAATAATTACATTATGAGGTGGCTTAATGCACGAACTTTCAATGGCCGACGCTATGGTTAAGACCGTACTGGACGTAGCAGAAAAAAACGATGCTACAGAAGTAATAGAAGTAACTATAGAAGTTGGAAAACTCACAATGCTCAATCCTGAGCAGTTAAAATTTCTTCTGGATGTCCTTGTTGAAAACACCCTACTTGAGGGTGCAGAGATCAATATAGATGAGATCCCAGTCGAGTTAAATTGTAATTTATGTGAATACAATGGATTAGCAGATATGGATGAGTCCGATCATTATTTAGCAATTGTTAAATGTCCTGAATGTGGTGAAAGAGATGTGGAGATAACTGCAGGTAGGGAATGTAATGTTAAAAATATCAAAATAGAAAAAGAAGAGGGGGATGAAGATGCATAAAGTTGCAGATATAGAAATTCAGCATGATATTATGGTTGCAAACCGTAAACTTGCCGAAAGAAATCAAAAAATTCTCGACAAAGCAGATGTATTTGCCGTGGATGTTTTAGGTGCAATTGGATCAGGAAAAACTTCACTTATTGAAATCCTTATACAGAAGATGGATCACAAAATAGGAGTCATAGCTGGTGACGTTATAAGTAAATTCGATGCAGGAAGATTTGAAAAATATAATATACCTGTTGTTGGACTTAACACCGGAAAAGAATGCCATCTTGATGCACATTTAGTTGAGCATGCCTTTGGTGATATGCAACTTGAAGATATTGATTTACTTTTCATTGAAAATGTTGGAAACCTGATATGTCCAGTTGACTTTGATCTAGGATCACATATTCGGATGGTTGTAATAAGCGTGAGTGAGGGAGACGATACAGTTGAAAAGCATCCATTAATATTTAAAGATGCTGATCTTGTGGTTATCAACAAGGTAGACATTGCAGATGCAGTAGGTGCAGACCAAGATAAAATGGTTGCGGATGTTAAAGAACTTAATCCTAAAGTAAGAGTTATAAAAAGCAGTCTTAAAACAGGTCAGGGTCTTGAGGAAATAATAGAATCAATTGAAGGATTTATGGATAATTAAGATGCGTATGTCTTTCTAATACTTACTTTTTTTTTAAATAAAAATGATATAAATAGGGATATGTTAATCATAAAAGAAATGGACTGGCCGGGATTTGAACCCGGGGCCTCCGCCATGCCAAGGCGACACTCTACCACCTGAGCTACCAGCCCGCATATCAACATTGACCTAATGATATTTAAAGGTAAGTATTTAAGATTTGGGAAGTGAATTTCTATGATTGATTTTAAAATAAGGAATGTTAATGAAGAGGATTTCATTGAAATATCAAAGGTTGCAGAGAAATGCAGCCCAATGACAAATGAAAGAAATGCTGTTTATCATCTATTTACCAAGTTCTTTAAAAACACCTCGCTGGTTGTTGAAAATGGGAATATATATGTGTATTTTTATTGGGTTTAATATCACAAATTGAACCGGAAAATGCATTATCCATCTTCTATGTGTTGATACACATTTCAGGGGGAAAAAATTAGCACCAAAACTAATTAATAAATTTATTCAAATTGTTTCAGAAGCAGGATCCACAAATATATCTCCTCAGCAAACCTTCCAACACCAATGCTATAAAATTTTATAACAAACAGGGTTTTATTTCAAAGAAATCAGATGAAACATTTGAAGAAAATGGTATAAATATATTTAAAGATTATGATGGTCCCGACCAAGATAAAATTATTTTTTATAAATTTATTTAATCATTTTTTTGAAGTATGAATCACATTTTTTTTATATATCATCCAACCCATATTTGATATAGATACTTACAACACCATTTTTAAGTATAATTCTCAGCTAAATGGAATATATACAAATAATTTAAATAGGAGGAAATAGAATGAAAAAAGCTTTGATATTATTGGGATGTCCAGAAGCACCTTCTCAAACACCTCTTGCAATTTATACAACTTACTCACTCAAAAAAGCTGGTTATGAAGTTACAATTGCAAGTACTCCCTCTGCATCAAAATTGCTGGAGGTCTCAGATCCGGAGCAGTTCTATGTAAATAAGAGAGTTGACATTGAATCATGTCTTGAAAATCTTGAAGAAAATATGTACGATCTACTTGTTGGATTTGTTCACAAAGATGCAGCAGTATCCTATTTTGTAACATTTTATCATATTTTAAATACAAAATCACTGGCAATTGTATTTGAAAAGGATGCAAATCTCCTAGAAAAATTTGCTAATGATGTACAAGAAAATACAGATGCAAATATAATATCTGCACGGGCCTATCACAATCCCACACCATTACGAGTTAAAATTGACCGAGCAATTAATGAATTGGAGGATTAAAAATGTCATTCTGTTTAGAATTACATCTACAGCAAACTGAAGATTATGAAATACTCCTATCAAAAGCAGGATTCAAAGAAGCTAAAAAGGTGATAGAGAGTCATTCACCTAAAATATTATACGTCAAACCCGGAGCTAAGGTGTTAGGTGCCCGAATTATTGGACTTCCTCCTATTCCAATAGGTATTGATGAATCAAAGGTTACAATAACTTTACCATATACAAAACCATGTCATGGTACTGCAGTTGTTGAATTACCAGTTGAAAAAGAGGAAATAGATAAAATAAAAGCCATTGCAATAAAATAAATGGTTATAATGCGAGTATATGTAAATAAAATATAATATTATTCTGCTAATTTATTCAAAATATGGATATTTAAGAGGATTACAATGTTGACAACTGTTGTGGGAAGTTACCCAGCACAACCAAAGAAACCCCAGTCAATAGGTTCCAAGATAGCAAATGTATTTGGATCATATGATCAATATATCCCTGCCCTCGAACTTGCTGTGGAAGACCAGATAAATGCAGGTATAGATATCATATCCGATGGACAGGTCAGAGGGGACATGATAGAAATTTTTGCAGAAAATATAATAGGAATGGGTGTTGAGGAAGGTGTTCCAAAGATATTGGGAAAAATACGACCTGCAAACTATTCTCCCGGAGCTTCTGATCTTAAATTGGCATTAAAAACAGCTCAAAGTATTTCAGCAGATTTTAAATATCCTAATAAAATAGAATCTAAATTATTTAAGAAAAATGCTTTAAACACAAATTTTAAAGGAATAAAAGGGATTATAACTGGACCAACAACTCTTGTTTTATCCTGTAGAATAGAGGGATTTTATAATAAGGATAAAAAGGAAGAAATTATTACTGATATGGCAATAGCCCTTAAAACTGAGGCTAATGAGCTACAAAATGCAGGTGCGGCCATAATTCAAATTGATGAGCCATTTTTATCAACAGGTGTTGCGGATCTAAATACTGCGAAAAAGGCATTGAAAATTATAACAGAGGATCTAAATGTACCTGTTTCAATGCATGTGTGTGGAGACATTGGGAAAATTTTAAATGATCTCTTAAAGTTTCCCGTTCAAATAATTGACTGTGAGTTTGCAGGAATTCCTTCCAATATCAATTCACTCGAGCAGGAATATAATGGTTCTAAAAAAATAGGTTTTGGCTGCATTGATACTAAAAATAAAGATATTGAAAAGGTAGATCAAGTGAAGAACCTCATAAAAAAGGGAATAAATATTGTTGGAGAGGAAAATATGATTATTGATCCTGATTGTGGTATGAGAATGCTTTCAAGAGATACAGCACTGCTTAAACTTAAAACCATGAAGGAGGCAGTTGAATGGCTATAATGATCAAGGTTCCAACCATTAAAACCGGATGGGAATCCCTTGTAAAAAGAATTATGAAAAATGGTGTGGAAATAAAAGATGAAAGGGGTTCTGTGACCAAGGAGATTCTTAATACAATGGTTAATGTGAAGAATCCGCTTGACCCAGAATCTCCTAAGGGTTATTTCTGGACGGGTGAAAAACTGGATAAATACTCTGAACAGTTTTTAAGCAGTGATAAACAAGGATTCATATATACATATGGTAATAGACTCAGAGAACACTTTGACGGTATAGATCAGATACAAGAAGCAATAAAACGGCTTAATAATTTTAAGGAATCAAGAAGAGCAATTTCTATTACATGGGATCCTGTTGTAGACACAAAAAATGATGAAGTTCCCTGCATGATGTTAGTAGACTTTAAAATAAGAGATGGAAAACTACATACAACCGGACTTTGGCGGTCACATGATATTTATG
Organism: Methanobacterium spitsbergense; assembly: GCF_019931065.1. Classification (NCBI taxonomy): domain Archaea; kingdom Methanobacteriati; phylum Methanobacteriota; class Methanobacteria; order Methanobacteriales; family Methanobacteriaceae; genus Methanobacterium; species Methanobacterium spitsbergense. Next base: position 114,453 of record NZ_JAIOUQ010000007.1, read on the forward strand.
GGGCATGGTTCCCTAATGCAGTTGGACTCAGCAATTTAGCTAAGTATGTTGCAGAAAAAGTAGGATCAGAAGTAGGAACATTAACCATACACTCAATAAGTGCACATATCTATGAAGTAAACTTTAAAGAGGCAGGAGAAGTATAACTCATAAATATTCTTATTACAACAATAATATATGAGAATATTCAAAACAAAATGAAAATGAAAGATATTTTACTGTGATTAGCTAAAACAGAAATGTTCAAATTAAAACTTTAATATTTTAAAAATATTTTTAGAAGTTTATTCAATTCTACTAAAATGAAAAAAATAGGTGAAACAATGGTAAGTGTCAATCTCGAAGCAAAAAAAACAGTAGATCAGATGATTGAAAATGCAGAAGAACTCAATATAGTAGTTTCAAAACTTGAAAATGGTTCAACAGTTATTGACTGTGGTGTTAATGTTTCAGGAAGTTTTAAAGCTGGCGAACTCTACACAAAGGTATGTCTAGGAGGGCTTGCCGAGGTGGGAATATCCATACCAGGAGACCTGTCTGAAAATTTTGCGATACCTTCTGTTAAGATAAAAACAAATTTCCCTTCAATATCAACACTCGGAGCACAGAAGGCCGGATGGTCTGTAAGTGTAGGAGATTTCTTTGCACTTGGTTCTGGACCTGCAAGAGCATTGGCTTTAAAACCTGCCGAAACTTATAAAGAAATAGGATACAAGGATGATGCAAATATAGCCATATTAACATTAGAAGCTGATAAATTACCTGGAGCTGATGTTGCAGATTCAATTGCATTAGACTGTAATGTATCTGCAGAAAATGTATTTCTACTGGTAGCTCCAACATCATCACTGGTTGGTTCAATACAAATAGCTGGAAGAGTTGTTGAAAATGGAACCTATAAAATGTTGGAATTTTTAAAATTTGATGTAAATAAGGTCAAATATGCTGCAGGCATAGCACCAATTGCTCCTGTTGATCCCGATGGACTAAAAGCAATGGGTAAAACCAACGATGCAGTTTTGTTTGGTGGTAGAACATATTACTATATAGAATCTGAGGAAGGCGATGATATTAAATCCCTTGCAGAACAGTTACCGTCCTCATCATCCGAAGGTTATGGAAAACCATTTTATGATGTGTTTAAGGAAGCTGAATTTGACTTCTACAAAATAGATAAGGGAATGTTTGCACCTGCAGAAGTGGTTATCAATGATCTCCGAACTGGAGAAATGTTCCGTGGTGGAGCAGTAAATGTTGAACTTCTAATGAAATCATTCGGGTTATAAAAGGAATCAAAATCCTTTTATTTTTTATTTTTATTTATAACAATTCATTTTAGAATTCTTTACTACAAATTAATTATAAAAAGAGAATTATATTAAAATAGGATTTGTAATTTTGTTTAATGTTAATAGTTACTTAATATCCCTTAAACGGTGATAAATATGAAAATGGGAATATGTGATACTACATTTGCAAGATTTGACATGGCTGCAGCTGCTGTAGATCAAATAAAAGGTCAAATTACCAACATCACCTTTGTAAGGCGCACTGTACCTGGTGTTAAGGATCTGCCTGTAGCTTCTAAGAAACTTATAGAAGAGGAAGGCTGTGAACTAGTAATGGCATTTGGAATGCCCGGTCCTGAAGAGATGGATAAAATATGTGCTCATGAAGCATCAACAGGTATAATACAAGCCCAATTAATGACCAATACCCATATAATAGAAGTTTTTGTTCATGAAGATGAAGGCGAGAATGAAAAAGACCTTAAAGTCCTGGCTGAAAACCGTGCTAGACAACACGCAGATAATGTTATTAAAATGGTCTTCAAACCCGAAAAATTCAGAAGAGAAGCTGGAATGGGAATGAGGGAAGGAAGAGAAGATAAGGGGCCTTTATAACGACTTAATAACTCCATTAACATCTTAAGTTAAGTTTATATGAACTGAATAACAATATTATATTAGAGTAATATTGATCAAATCTTCAGGTGGTAATATGAAAGAAGAAGTATTTTTTAGTAAAGGAATGAAACACGTCAAGGAAGACTATCCAGATCTTTACGAAGCATCTATTAATTTGAATGATGTTTGTTATACTGGAAAGGTATTGGATTACAAGACACAAAAACTCATAGCAATTGGAATAGCTGCAGCTGCATCAGATGACAGGGCTGTTAAAAAACAGATATTAAGTGGTATGAAGGAACTTGATATAACCAAAGATGAAGTAGTAGATGTTTTAAGAGTTGTACTTCTATTAGCAGGTAAACCAGCTTTTACAAAGGGAATGAATGCTTTATACAATGTAAAAGAATAAAATCTTAATTTCATTATTTTTTGTATAATTTTTCATTTTTTTTGATGTATTCAAAATTTTAGAGTCATTGTATTATTAAATTTTTTAAGCCAAAAAAAGATTTTGAAAACAATTATTTTTATAGTAAGCTTTTTAAAGTAAGCTGATCAATATTGATCACCGCCAATTCTGGCGATTAAATCTAGTAAATAAAACTTGATTGCTTACATTGAAGTTATATACAACTTTTTTTGGGATAGTATCCCATGGATGTGGCGCAAGCTGAACAAAGAGGTGTTAATTAATGTATAAATATATAAGAGATGCATGGAAGAATCCAGATAAGTCTTATGTTAAGGAACTCATGCGCACAAGAACTCCTATTTGGAGAAGAGAAAGCGTTATAGTAAGAGTTGACAGGCCTACCCGAATTGATAGGGCTAGATCATTAGGTTATAAAGCCAAAAAAGGTTATATAGTTGTGAGAACTCGTGTCCGCCGAGGTGGAATGAGAAAATCAAGATTCACAGCAGGTAGGAAACCTAAAAGAATGGGTATTAAGAAAATAACCATGAAAAAATCCATTCAGAGAATCGCTGAAGAAAGAGTTGCCAGAAAATTCCCGAACCTCGAGGTATTAAACTCTTACTGGCTCTGGGAAGATGGAAAATTCAAATTCTATGAAGTAATTCTTGTTGATCCAAACCACCCTTCAATTAAGAACGACTCTAAAATCAACTGGATCTGCGAGAAACAGCACACCAATAGGGTGTTCAGAGGTCTCACAAGTGAAGGTAAAAAGACAAGAGGACTTCGCAGTAAAGGTAAAGGAGCCGAAAAGGTACGATAAGGTATGATCCATAACCTCTCATATAGAGCATTCGTTTATGGAACTGAAAATAAGGAAAAAGTGTTAGAATCTATTAAAACACTTTTTCCAAATTCACTCCCTCAATGTGAAGCAACTGAGGGATATTATAAAAATCCTGTTTTAATTTTAAGCAACAAAATCGATAAAAAAAGGGAAATAAAAGATTTTGTTGAAAAACTGTCCAAAATGAATGATCCTACTCGTAAAAGGATTTTACACCAGTTGGAAAATAAAATGGACGATTCTGGAAATTTATTTCTCAGGTTTGACAAACAGAGAGCATATCAAGGTGATCTGAAGGTTGTTGAACACGGAGATTCTATTCATTTAAAAATTAAAATAGCAGCATATCCAGCGAAAAAAAAGGTGGCATTGGAAATTGCAAGAAAGTTATTCGAATAGAAACCTTTCCAAGGATATGTTTTTTGATCTTCACGTTCATGGAAATGAGAACATAATAAAAGAAGCCGAGAGATTAGGGTTCACTGGAATTGGGGTAACAAGTTATTTTGAAGATTATAATTCTAAATTTTTAAAGGAATTTGAAGATCTTGAGCTTAATTCAAACATCTTGCTAAAAAAGTCTGTTGAAATAGCTTGTAAAAATCCCGAAGACCTCAAAAAGAAAGTTAAAAAATCAAGAAAAAAGGCTGATATTTTAATTGTAAAAGGCGGTGATCTTAAGGTCAACAGAGCTGCTTGCGAGGATAAACGTATAGATATACTTTCACAACCCTATAGATCAAGGAGAGACATGGGTATTAACCATGTTTTGGCAAGAAAGGCCGCAGAAAATTCTGTTGCAATAGAAATAAATCTTAAAACATTTCTTAAAACTAATTTAAGATATAGATACCGTGTAATAAGTCAGTTCAGACATATCGTAGATCTTCAAAGAAAATTCAAGTTTCCATTAATTATAACAAGTAGTGCAAGCTCAAAATATGATTTAAAAACTCCAATAGACATATTTGCACTTGCAAAGTGTTTCGGAATGACCTTTGAAGAATCATTTAAAGCTATTTCAATAACTCCTCGTGATATTATTGAAACCAATAATTTAAGAGATTATTTCATAGTAGAAGGCGTTAGAACATTAGAATAATGATTAAATCCTAAATAATCCTTAATTATAACTCATTATATTTATTATACAAAATCCACTAATTAAAATACCATAGACTGATTTAAATGATTCAAAAGCTAAAAATACTCCCTCCAACTCTCCGGGATAAAAAAAGATATATTGCATTTGAAGTTACATCTCATGGATCACTTCGAAGAGATGATTTAATATCCATGATTTTAGATGCTTCATTATATCTATATGGTGCATGTGGGGCAGGAAAGTTTGACCTCTGGGTAGTAAAGTTATGGCAATGCAAAACAGATATAGATTCCACTAAAGGTATCAATGAATACAGAATGAAAGGAATATTACGCTGTAGAAGGGAAGAAATTGATTCTGTAATGGCCATAATTCTCACCATAACAAACTTTAGAGGGAAGCCAGTAGTTTTCCATACACTGGGAATTTCAGGAACCATTAAATCAGCAATAAAAAACTTTATTAAACTATAAGAATAAGATGAAATAATAGAATAATAGTTTGTAAATAAGTTTAGTAAGTTTAAAATTATTTTAATATTATAAATTCATTTCTTTACAGAAAAACTTTTAGAGAGGTATATGTATGCAACCGTTTCAAGGAGCAGGATACGACAGGGCTATAACAGTATTTAGCCCAGATGGAAGGTTATTTCAGGTTGAATATGCAAGAGAAGCTGTAAAAAGAGGTACAACTTCTTTAGGTGTTAAATCCGTTGGGGGCATCGTTCTTGTGGTTGATAAAAGACCAACAAGTAAACTTGTAGAACCAAAATCAATAGAAAAGATATTCCAGATAGATGACCATATAGGGGCAGCGACTTCTGGACTGGTGGCAGATGCAAGAGCGCTTGTTGAAAAAGCTAGAATGGAATCACAAATCAATAAAATAACCTATAATGAGCCAATACGTGTAGAAGGTTTGGCTAAAAAGATATGTGATATGAAGCAGATGTACACTCAGCATGGTGGAGTAAGACCATTTGGATCTGCGCTTATAATTGGTGGAGTAAACGAATCCGGATGCAAACTATTTGAAACAGATCCTAGTGGTGCTTTAATTGAATATAAAGCAACTGCCATAGGTGCCGGAAGACAGATTGCAATGGATGAATTCGAGAAAAAATACAGTGAAGATCTAAAACTGGATGAAGCAATCGAATTAGCTTTAGATGCAGTTTATGAAGCAACAGAAGGAAAAACCACCGTTGCAAGTGCTGAAATTGCAGTTATAGATGGAAAAGATAGAAAATTCAGAAAATTATCCGACGAAGAAATAACAGAACATGTGGAAGAACTCCTCATAAGGAAATCTAAGGAGGAGGAAGAGGAATAAAAAAATGGTAACCCTTGAAGATGCAGTTATTGCGCGTTTGGAATATTTTGGGGAACATTTCGAAATCCTTGTTGATCCAGATCTTGCTTCAGATTTTAAAAGGGGCCAGGACATCAACATTGAGGATATCCTTGTAGTCGAAGAAATATTCAAGGATGCAAAGAAAGGTGATAAAGCATCTGAAGAAGCCATGATGAAGGCCTTCGACACAATTGATCATCTTGAAGTTGCAGCTGCTATTATCCACAAAGGCCAAATACAGCTGACAGCCCAGCAGCGGAAAGAAATGCAGGAAGAGAAGCGATTGAAGGTAATCTCAACCATAACGAGAGAGGCTATAAATCCCCAAACTAAACTTCCACACCCTGCAAGAAGAATTGAAATAGCCATGGAAGAAGCAAAAGTCCGTATTGACCCATTTAAAAGTATTGATGAACAAGTTAACACTACTTTAAAGGCCATTAGGACCAAAATTCCAATAAGATTTGAAAAAGTCAAAATAGCAATAAGGGTTCCTGGAGATTTCACAGGAAAAGTCTATGGAGCAATACCTGAATTTGGAAAGACAACCAAGGAAGAATGGCAACAAGATGGATCATGGGTTGCAGTTGTTGAGATACCTGGTGGTATGCAGGAAAATTTTTATAATAAACTCAATGAACTTACAAGAGGTCAAGTAGAGACAAAATTACTCTGATGGCAGATAAAACTATTCATTTTTTTGGCATTCCAGTAAAGGAGGCAGAATGTGATATTTGTAGAGGATAAAGAAATAGTAATTCCCGGAGATATTCTTGCAGACGAGGAATATCACTCCGGAAGAGGAACTTTCAAGGAAAATGATAAGGTGTGTTCGTCTCTTGTAGGTCTTGTAGCCCTAAGGGATAAAAAAATCAGTGTAATACCCTTACAAAGCAAGTATATCCCAAAAAGAGGAGATGTTGTAATAGGGGAAGTAACGGATATAAGATTCTCAATGTGGAACTTGGATATAAATTCCCCATACTCTGGATTTTTACCTGCTTCAGATGTCTTTGGAAAGGAAAAAAGGGAACTTAACAGAACATTCGATGTCGGTGATGTTTTATTTTTAAGAGTAGTCGATGTTGATGAAGTAAAAAAGGTTAAACTGGGACTCAAAGGAAGGGGACTCGGAAAGTTCAGGGGAGGAATTCTTATCAATATCACTCCAACAAAAGTGCCCAGATTGATAGGCAAAAAGGGATCAATGATCAACATGATCAAGGATGAAACCCATTGCGAAGTAATTGTGGGACAAAACGGAGTAGTATGGGTTAAAGGAGAACCTTCAATGGAAAGAGTGGCTGAAAAAGTCATTAACATGATAGAAGAACAAGCCCATACATCTGGATTAACAGATAGAGTAAGGGATATGCTTGCAAGACTTCTTGGCCATGAACCAGAAGAACCAGAAACTGAAGAATCAGAAACTGA